>JAGVVY010000032.1 GCA_018304585.1 Candidatus Aenigmatarchaeota archaeon
ATTACAGTGCTCTTGCTAAGTTATGCGTCCTTTGCGCATGGCGAAGAAACGCCGTGGCAGAAAGTCGGGATACCCGATCCTTTAAATGTATTATTCTGGGTCTTTGCAATCTCTGCATTTGTTATCGCGGCATCCGTTTACTACAAAGATCATATTGGAATGCGGGCGAAGAAGCTTGCCTTTATCTGCATAGCCGCTCCAATAATGCTGGGCGTGATATACCTGGCAGGAACCACTATTTATCTTAACATCAAGTCTGTGACAGGTGGGCCTGTGCATTGGCACGCCGATTATGAAGTATGGGCATGCGGGCGTTCATACGAGCTTATGGATCCCGAATACCTGTCAAATAAAGTCGGTTCAGAGGCCGTTCATGAGCATAATGACAACAGGATGCATGTCGAAGGTATAATCTTCAGCATGGAGGATGCAAGCATCGGTGAATTCTTTGAAGCAGTAGGCGGGGAAATGGCCGGCGGATCGCTTTCATTGCCGACACCGGAAGGGATCAAGGAATGGAAAGACGGGAATTTTTGCAGCGGGATGCCTGCAAAATGGTACATGTTCGTCAATAGCGTTGAAAGCAATGAATGGGGCGGGCATATCATAGCTCCCTATCCGGATGTTCCGCCCGGCGACAGAATAAAATTAGTCTTTACCGAAAAGCCCGCGCAACAAATAAGCGCAGGACAATTTGAGGTGCCATAGATGGCTATAGAGGCTTCTTTGCCGACAATATGGACCGTCTTAATCACGGCAGCAGTAGATTCCGTCAATCCCTGCGCCATAGGCGTACTTATTCTGCTCATTTCAGCTATCGCGGTGAGGAGATCAAAGAAGGATGTTCTCAAATTGGGGTTCATCTATATTTCCGCCGTTTATGTTACGTATTTTCTGGCAGGCCTGGGCCTGACGTTCTTCTTTCACTCGATACCTCTGTGGCTTACGGAATATGTATCGATTTTTGTAGGAACGATAGTTGTTATGGCAGGACTTATAGAAATAAAGTATTTCTTCTGGTACGGGCAGGGGATTTCTCTTTCAATAAAGCCGGAATATTCCAAAAAAATCCACAAATATGTTACAAATGTTACCGTACCGGGCCTTATTTTCCTTGGAATATTTGCGGCAGGAGTGGAGCTGCCGTGTACAGGAGGACCTTACCTGGCAATTACCCTTCTTCTATCCCAGAATTTCAACCTTACTGCAGTGTTGCTTTTGTTAATTTATAACATAATATTTGTCATGCCGCTTGCAGTAATACTTCTGATGGCCTATTCGGGCACCAAAATTTCTTACATGAGGCTCGCTACAGGTATACTTCTTATAGCCCTCGGCTTTGCTCTTATGCTTATAGCTAACGGGACAATAAATCTCGGATAGGAAGCCCGCCAGACATGACAGGACATTCATTAATTTGAAGCCAGCGGTTGCAGTATTTTTTACTTAAATAGTCTTTTGATAAATCGAAAAATGCCGAGCGGAAATGACGAAGAGCGTTGCGTTATAAATTTGACAAATCGTGTCAGTTACGATCTTTTTACAGATGATGTATATGTAGATGGCGAACCGGCGCATATAACGCCCATGCCCAAAATAATTTTAAGGCGGCTGGTTGTAAAGCGGGGTTATGTATGTCCCGACAAGGTGCTTTTGGCAGATGCCAGCAGCAGTGGCGGAAAATCCGCGCTACGACAACACATAAAGCGTCTCAGACGAGCATTGGGCGATTCGGGAAAAACGCCTGCCATCATAATACAATCCGGCAACGGCTATATGATCGGGGGCACGTATGCCCTTTCGCCCGTTGAATATGAAATTCACAAATATGCGAAATCGAGGCCTGGAACCGCCGTTTCTTTTGAAGAAATCGGGAGGCATGCTGGCATAGGGGGTACGTGGGACTCGCCGGTCAGACATTACATACATAGTCTAAATCATAAAGTTCCTAAAGAAGAGAGATTGGCATCGGTTATCGGTTTCGGCTATGTCTATCCCGGATGCATGGAAACTGAAATATTGCGTTCCGGCGATATCACATATGAAGCCAATTCGCATATGGTTTACCGCAATGGGCAGGATATTAGAATGGGAATCGCGGATAAGCTTGCCTTAAAGCACATGATGGAACATGCCGGGGAAGTTGTTTCAAGGTCTTATCTGTCACAGCTTTTAGGTTTAGGTGGCGGTGTTGGCAATGCCATGACGAAGAGGATGACGCGAATTAATAAGGCTATTTCCGGGAGCGAAGGAGACGGCGATTGCATAACGGCGGCAAAAGGCAAAGGCTACGTGTTTTCAGCGCCGGTAACGCGGGAAACAATCACTTACACGTAGGAAACGTCGGCAATTCGCGCTTAAATACGTTTCATTTTAAGTAATATCCTCTCACGTACCCGGAAGGATTGTACCGTTGCAGTCTTGTTCTACGTTGGCGAGTGCCCCGGAAACAGTTAAATAAGTAAGCTCATAATAAAGAGGAGAGAAAATGCCCCATAAAGGAAGACCAAGACGAGGATCGTTGCAGTACAAGAGGGTAAGAGCGGCGCGCATATACCCGCGGGTATCTTTCTATTCAGAAAACAACGAGGCAAAACCGCTGATGTTCGCAGGCTGGAAGGCCGGCATGACGCACGTCAAATACACCGACTCCAATTCCAAGTCCCCGACGCATGGCAAGGTCGTCATCAAGGCAGCCACGATAATCGAAATTCCTTCTCTTCTTGTTTGCGGCGTAAGATTTTACGCCGGCACCCGGACCGTCTCTGAAAAATGGATGGAAAACCTTCCCAAAAACGTTCAGGATAAAGCAGGCAAGCAGTTCGGTGCTTTCGTGGAAAAAGCGGATGATGCGAGGATCATAGTTGCAACGCAGCCGGAAAAGAGCGGCATGAAGAAATCGATGCCTGAAGTTTTTGAAATAGGAATAGGCGGAAAAGGCCCGGCCAAGATCGAATACGCCAAGTCTTTGCTTGGCAAGGAAATATCCGCCAGGGACATATTCATTCCCGGAGAAAGCATAAGCGCCACGGCAGTCACGAAGGGGTACGGATACACGGGGCCGGTAAAGAGATACGGCATAAGGATACAGTTCAGAAAAGACAAGCAGATGAACAGGCACGTAGGCTCTCTTGGCCCGACAACGCCGGGCAAGGTGGACTGGAGAGTACCGCAGGCAGGCCAGTACGGATTCTTCAACAGGACTGACAAGAACAAGAGGATATTGCTCATAGGAAACGATGCAGCGAAGATAAACGCCAACGGCGGGCTGCTCGGTTATGGGACGGTCAAGGGCGACTATATGCTGATTGAAGGCTCCGTGCCCGGAACAAAGAAAAGGCTGATCATGCTCAGAAAAACGCAGGGCAAGGCCGATCCGGTGGAACTTTCATATGTTTCGCTTGAGAGCAAGCAGGGTGCATGAGCATGGCAAAGATATACGACATTCAGGGGAAAGAGGCTGGAAGCGTGGAACTGCCTGCCGTATTCAAGACGGAATACAAGCCTTCGTTGATAAAGAAGGCGGTGCTGGCCATGCAGGCCAACAAGAGGCAGGCTTACGGAAGAGACCCGCTCGCAGGCAAGAAGACTTCCGCCCACTACCACGGAAGCAGGCATTATAGGTACACCATGATGAACAAGGAGATGGCAAGAATATCGAGAATCCACGGAAGGATAGGATATCTTGCGTTCACGGCAAGGTTCGTTCCCCAGGCGGTAAAGGGAAGGAAGGCCCACCCCCCTGTCGCAGAGAAAGTCTGGGCGCAGAAGATCAACAAGAAGGAAGCAAGAGCTGCGGTCAAGTCCCTGATAGGGGCCACGGCCAATGCTGAAATAGTCAAGGCAAGGGGACATCTTTACGAGAACCAGCTTCCGGTCATAGTCACGAACGATTTCGAGAAGATTTCCAAGGCCAAGGAAATGGCGGTTGCCCTTGAAAAAGTCCTGGGCTCCAAGGAAATGGCAAGGTCCGGGCAGAAGAAAATCAGGGCGGGCAAGGGAAAAACAAGAGGGAGAAAGTACAGGCAGAAGATAGGCCCGCTCCTCGTGGTTTCTGCAAAATGCGATGCCATGAAGGCCTGCTCCGGAATACCCGGGGTGAACGTGGTGACCGCATCCAACGTGAATGCGGAATTCCTCGCGCCGGGCACGCATGCCGGAAGATTGGCCGTCTACACGGTTTCGGCGTTGAAGGAGCTTGAAAAGAGGTTTGCATGATTATGGCTGAAGAAAAGAAAACGAAAGCTGTTCCAAAAGCCGCAAAGGCCGCAACAAAGGTCGAGTCGAAGCAAAAGCCGGCTGAAACGGCCATGGTAGTCAAGGATGATCCTTACAAGACGGTCAAGTTCGTGCTTATGACGGAAAAAGCGGTCCAGACCATAGAAAGGGACAACAGGATGGCATTTGTCGTGGACATCAAGGCCGAAAAGGACGGCATAAAGAAATCGGTTGAAAGCATGTTCGGCGCGCCCGTAACTTCGGTCAGGACATCCATAGACCAGAAGAGAAGGAAGCGCGCATACGTGAAATTCAAGAACGCAGGTGCGGCAGGCGACATAGCGATCAAGCTTGGAATAATATGACGGTGAAAAAATGGGAAAGAATTTGATACAGCAGAGAAGAGGAAAAGGCAATCCCAGATACAGGTCGCCTTCCCACAGATTCCCGGGCCTTGCCACTTACGACAACATACCGAAAGGGGCCACGTCGGGCATAGTCACGAAGATAATAGACGCGCCCGGCAAGACGCTGCCGCTGGCGGAGGTTGATTACAACGGGACAAAGGTGCTCCACCTTCCTAACCAGGGCATATCGGTAGGGCAGACAATCTCGATGTCTTCGGCAGAGGAAGGCAACATAGTTACGCTGAAGGAAATTCCGGAAGGAACAAGGATATATAATATTGAATTGACGCCGGGCGACGGAGGAAGGCTCTGCAGAAGCTCGGGCACGTTCGCAGTCGTAGTGGCAAGAGAGGAGAAGAAAGTCGTTGTACTCATGCCTTCAAAGAAGAAGAAGGAAATACCCGCGGACTGCCGCGCCACCGTGGGCACTACGGCCGGCGCGGGCAGGATAGACAAGCCTTTCATGAAGGCGGGCAACAAATACCACGCCATGAAGGCGCTCGGCAAGTTCACGGCCAAGACCTCGGCCACGAACAAGAACGCGGTGCAGCATCCGTTCGGAGGCAAGAACTTCGGCAAGCACAAGACGGTCTCGAGAAACAGGCCACCCGGAAGAAAGGTAGGAAGCCTCGCGCCGAGAAGAACAGGAAAGAAGTGATGACATGGCAAAGAAATTTTTGTTCAGGGGAAAGACCACGGAAGAGCTTCAGGCCATGAACATGGAGGAGTTCAGCAAGGTCATAGACTCCCGCGCGAGAAGGGCGCTTCTTCGCGGATACACAAAGCAGGAGAAGAAGCTTATCGAGGACATAAGAAAGAACGACGGCAAGCTTGTGAGAACGCAGTGCCGCGACATGGTCATAGTCCCGGAGATGATAGGCCACAAGATAGGCATCCACAACGGGAAGGAATTCGTGGCAATGGACATCAAGACCGAAATGCTTGGACGCAGGCTCGGCGAATTTTCGCTTACCCGCGGACGCGTGAAACACTCGTCGCCTGGGATAGGCGCAACGCGCTCCAGCAAGGCAGTATCGTTGAAGTGATGAAAAATGCCCTATACATTCGCACCGGAAGAGAAGCATGCCAAAGCGTACGGCAGGAACCTTAGGATGAGCCCCAAGAAGGGGGAGCTTATCTGCAACATGTTAAGGAAAAAGAAGTTGAGCGTCGCCAAGAGAATGCTCAAGGACATGTACACGGGCAAGCGAAGCATGGGGGGCAAATACTACACAAAGACCGTGAAGGAACTGCTGGACCTGCTCGTGAGCTGCGAAAAGAATGCGCTGTCGCTTGGCATGGACACGGCAAAGATGTTCGTGTTCGCTTCCTCGCACAAAGGTACGATGTTCAGGAGAAGGAGAAGAAAATCCGGATTCGGCTCGACGATGAAGACCGCCAACGTGGAAATGATACTCGTTGAAACGGGAAAAGCGAAGCCGAAGGAAAAGCCCGCGGCAAAGACGGTGAAACAATGAAAGAAAGAATATTCATAGCCAAGGCCAAGGAAGAAGTCAACATGCAGGAGTTCATAAGGAAGCACTTCTCCACGGCCAAGGTCGGCGACATAGAAATACAGAAAACGCCAATAATGACAAGGATCGTGCTCCACACGACAACCCCCGGCCTGATAATAGGCTCGGGCGGCGAGAAGATAAGGGAAATAACCGACATGCTCAGGGACAAGTTCAAGATAGACAATCCGCAGATAGACGTGCAGAAGATAGACGACGCGAACCTTGACGCGGCGATCGTCGCCAAGAGCCTCGCTTCACAGATAGAATCCGGAGTGAATTACAGGAGGCTTGGCAACTTTTATCTCGAGAAGATCATGAGATCAGGCGCGGTAGGGTGCGAAATAGTCATGTCCGGAAAGCTTTCCGGAGAAAGATCAAGAAGAGACAGGTTCGTTGCAGGATACGTCAAGAAATCCGGCGAGCTTGCAAAGCAGCACGTGCGCAAAGGATTCGCGGTTGCCAATCCCAAGCTCGGCAATATAGGCGTGTCGGTTCAGATAATGGTGGATTATCCCCAGTCGATTGCGAACAGCGTGAGAAAGATAACTGAACCGGTTCCAAAGGCAGAGGAGGCGGAACCGGCAAAGCCCGAAGCTGCGGAAGAAGGAAAAAGGGAATGATTATGGCGTTCATAAAGAAAGACAAGCTGAAGGCCATGAAGGCATCGGAGATAGATGCCAAGATACAGGAGATAAAGCTCGAGCTGTCGAAGGAGATGGCGCTGAGCGAAATCGGCAGCACCGTCAAGAATCCCGGAAACATCAGGGAAATGAGGCGGACCATAGCCAGGCTCCTGACTAAAAAGAGAGGTGGTTCACAATAGCAGTTTGCCCGAAATGCGGTTTGCCGAAAGAGTTGTGCGTATGCGAGACGATAGCGAAAGAGTCGAGAAAAATAACGATAAGCACGGAACAGAAAAGATACGGCAAATATACAACCGTGATAAAGGGCATAGACGAGAAGCAAATAAGCCTGAGGGAAGTGACGACAAAGCTCAAATCGAAATTGGCTTGCGGGGGGACCCACAAG
The DNA here is from genome assembly GCA_018304585.1 of Candidatus Aenigmatarchaeota archaeon. GTDB lineage: Archaea > Aenigmatarchaeota > Aenigmatarchaeia > GW2011-AR5 > GW2011-AR5 > JACQID01. Next base: position 7,172 of record JAGVVY010000032.1, read on the forward strand.
AACGGCGAAATAGCGCTTCAGGGAAACCACAAGGACAAGGTCAAGAAAATACTCGTGCAGGAGGGATTTCCCGAAGACATGATAGAGCTGAAGTGAATGAGAAACGCAAGGAATCTCGTGCGCCACGAATTCATAGGCCTTGAATGCGAAATCGTGCGGTCCTCAAATCCGTCGCAAGCCGGCATCAGCGGTCGGGTGATAGACGAGGGCATGCGCATCATGATCGTCAGGACCCGGGACGGGGACAAGAAAATCGAAAAAAAGAATTCGGTTTTCCGGTTCGCGGTCGGCGGGAAGAAAGTGGAAGTGGACGGAAATTTCATAATCGCAAGGCCCGAGGACAGGATAAAGAAGAAGATATCAAGATGGTGAAAAGATGGACAAGGAATCAAAAAAGGACATAGGCATCGGCGTCAGCGCGCCGAAGGGCAAGTGCTCCGACGGCAAGTGCCCGTGGCACGGCCACCTGAAGGTTCGCGGAAGGATATTCAGGGGCGAGGTTGTGTCCAACAGGGCGCAAAAGACCGCAATAGTCAAGTGGCATTATTATAATTATGTGCCTAAGTACGAGAGGTACGAGAGAAGGAACACGAAAGTTGCCGCTTACAATCCGGAATGCCTGTCCGCTTCGATAGGCGACACGGTGACCATAGCGGAATGCAGGCCGCTTTCAAAGACAAAGAAGTTCGTGGTGGTTGATAAGAAATGAAAGCAGTATCCGCAAGAATTCCCAGGGCCCTGCAGATCATGTCAAGGATAAAATGCGCGGACAATTCCGGCGCAAAGGAACTTGAGATAATAGCGGTCAAGGGATACAGGGGAGTACAGAGAAGGAACCCCAAGGCTGGCGTTGGCGACGTGGTCATATGCACCGTCAAGAAGGGCAAGGAAAAGGTAATGCACCAGATGGTGTATTGCGTCATAGTCAGGCAGAAGAAAGAATTCAGAAGATCGGACGGCACAAGAGTAAAGTTCAGCGACAACGCGGCCGTTCTTGTGAACTCGAAGACGTTCGAGCCGACCGGAACTGAAATAAGAACCGTGATAGCAAAGGAAGTCGTGGAGCGATTTTCGATGATAGGAAAGATAGCAAGCCTGGTAGTGTGATAATCATGAAAGCATATTCGCCGGAATGGAAGACAAGCTCCCAGCCAAGGAAGCAGAGGAAGTTCAGGTACAACGCGCCCGGCCACATAAGGCAGGCCTTCCTTTCCGCGCACCTTGACAAGGCTTTGCGGGAGGAAACTGGAAGAAGAAGCATGAAATTGAGGAAGGGCGACGAGGTCATAGTCACAAGAGGGGAATTCAATAAAATCAGGGGCGCGGTCACGCGGGTCGATACCAAGGCGCTGAAGGTCTTTATCGAAGGCGTCAAGAGAAAGAAGGTATCCGGACAGGAAGCGAACGTGCCGGTAGACCCAAGCAACGTGAAAATAATAAAGATATTCAGGGATGACAAGAAGAGGAGGATCAAGAAATGAGCCTTAAGCGTTACGCGATGCCTACGTTCTGGCCGCTGGAGAGGAAGACCAAGAAGTATGCGGTCAAGCCGCTGCCCGGGCCTCATAACAGCAAGACCTGCATGCCCATAGGTATATTCCTCAGGGACGCGATGAAATTCGCGGATACCATGAAGGAAGCCAAGGACATAGTCAACCGCAGCCTTGTCAAGGTCGACGGGGTGGCAAGAAGGGACGTAAAGTTCCCGGTAGGCGTCATGGACATAATCACGGTAGGAAAAGAAAGCTATCTTGCACTGCCGAAGAAGAACGGCATGAGGTTCCTCAAATCGCCTGCAGCGGCAAAGCTTGCGAAGATAAAGAACAAGACCGTGCTCAAGAAAGGCAGGATGCAGCTGAATCTCTACAACGGCAGGAACATAATCGCCGAGACCGGGGACTACAGCACGGGAGACACGCTGATGATTGACGTTCAAAGCGGCGCCATAAAGGGCGTCCTGAAGATGAAGGTCGGCTCTCAGGGCCTTATAACGGAGGGAAAGAATGTCGGCACGGCAGGAAAAATAAAGAAGATCGTGTCGACTACGGGCTCCGAAGCGGAGATAATAGTGCTGGAAAGCGAAGGCACGGACGTCGTAGTTCCCAAGGATTACGTGTTCGTGATAGGCGAGGATTCGCCGGTCATAAACGTTGCGGAGGCCCGCGGTGAATGATATGGGCATGAAAGACATACGCATCGAAAAGGTGGTGTGCAACATAGGGTGCGGCACCCATACACCGGTCGAGAACGCCAAGAAGATACTGGAGAGGCTGACTGAAAGAACTCCCGTCATAATCAAGACCGCCAGGAGAAACACGTTCGGCGTGCCGAAGAACAAGGCCATAGGATGCAAGATCACGATAAGGAACGGCGCGGCCAAGTTCGCCAAGAGGATGCTTGAGGCCGCGGAAAACCGGATCAAGGCATCCAGCTTTGACGACAAGGGCAACTTCGCCTTCGGGGTCAAGGAATATATAGACATACCCGGAATGGATTACGACCCGAAGATCGGCGTGATAGGCATGGACGTATGCGTGACGCTTGAGAGGCCGGGATACGCCGTCAAGAAGAAGATGCATCCGCACAAGGTAGGAAAGAAGCACGTCATAAACAGGGACGAAGCCGTCCAGTTCATGAAAGAGAAATTCAACGTCAAGGTGGAGTGATAATCATGCGTTTGAAAGCGGCGAAGAGGAAGCAGGGCGAGGGCGCGCGCAAGTGCGTGAGATGCGGCAACATGAGAGGCCTGATAAGGAAGTACGGGCTCATGTACTGCAGAAGATGCTTCCGCGAAGTGGCGGCTGACCTCGGCTTCCACAAGTACAGGTGAAGAATGATGAAAATCCGGATGAAATGCACGGGAGGAACGAGAGCATGAGGCACGACCTTTTGCCGGACGTCATGTACTCGCTGAATAACGCCGACAAGTTCGGCAAGCACGAGTGCGTAGTGCCCGCGTCAAGCACCGTGAAGAGCGTGCTCGCGATACTCCAGCAGGAAGGATACATAGGCAGCTTTGAATTCATAGACGACCAAAAGTCCGGGAAGTTCCGCGTCGAGATGAAAGGCAAGATAAACGTGGCAAGAGCCGTGAGGCCGAGATTCGCGGCAAAGAGCTCGTCTTTCAAGAAATGGGAAACAAGGTTCCTTCCGGCTCGGGACATGGGAACGCTCATATTTTCCACGGCAAGCGGCGTCATGACAAAGAAGTCTGCGATGGAAAAAGGAACAGGCGGAAAGCTTGTGGCTTATGTTTATTGAGGGAAGAAAGAAAAGTTGCTATAGAAAATATTGAGGGAAGAAAGAATTGCATAAAATACTGAGGGATCATGATGAAGAAAGAAATTGCTATACCGAAAGGCGTGGACGTCGCGATACACGGAATGGAACTCAGGATCAAGGGTCCCAAGGGGGAGCTCTCAAAGAACTTTGAGAACCCGATGTTCAACAGCATGGTGAAAATGGAAAAGAACGGTAACCTTGTCGTATCCTCGGAAAGCGAGAGAAGGCAGATCAAGGCCATGGTGGGCGCAATAGCTGCCCATGCCAAGAACATGATGACAGGAGTGACAAAAGGCTACGAATATACGATGAAGATCCACTATTCGCACTTTCCAATCAACGTTGAAGTGAAGGACAAGGACGTGCTTGTCAAGAACTTTCTTGGGGAAAAGGCCCCGAGAACCACGAAGATAAAGGGCAAGGCCGAAGTCAAGGCGACAAAGGACGTTGTAGTTGTGAAGGGAACGGACATAGAAGACGTGGGCCAGACTTGCAGGAACATAGAGGAGGTCTGCAAGATAGTCGAAAGGGATGGCAGGGTATTCAACGATGGCATTTACGTGGTTGAGAAGAAACTTCAGACAGGGGAAAAGATATGAGCAAAAGATTCAGAAGGCAGGACAGCCAGTTCCACAGCAAGCTTGGAACAAAATGGAGGGCGCCTAAAGGCGGCCAAAGCAAGATGCGGGAGCGCAGGGGAGGCGCTGGCAAGGTTCCAAAGGTCGGTTACAGAACCGACAAATCCGTAAGAGGTACGATCATGGGCAAGAAAGTAACGTATGTTGCCGGGCTTACCGACCTGCAGAAGCTCGCCAAGGGCGACACAGCCATGCTTTCCTCGTCGTTGGGGATGAAGAGTGTGCTCGAACTTGCCGCAAGGGCCAGGGAACTTGGCATTGAAATATTCAACAGGCAGAGAATCAGGACTGGAGAGAAGCTTATGAAAGCCAAAGAGGAAAAGAAGGCCAAGGAACAGGAAGCAAAGAAGCAGGGTATGAAAGATTTCAATACTACAAAAAAGGAAAAGAAGGCTGAATAGAATGTTCATAAAATTTGCAGACAAGAATTGTCCGGTATGCGGCAACGCCGGCGACAGGCTGAATAAGATAAGCAAAGGCCTGTTCCAGTGCGGAAAGTGCGAAATGGCATACGACAAGTTCGGCTTCTTCGGGTATCCGAACGAAGAAGAAGCAACGTGGAATTGATAATCATGGCGCAACTGACATCCCAGAAGAAGATAGCGGCCCGCGTGCTCAAATGCGGGGAGAGCCGCGTTTGGTTCGACCCGGCGAGGGGCGCGGACATAGCTGAAGCGATAACAGCGGCGGACGTAAGGAGGCTGCATATGCAGGGCGCCATAAAGGAACTGCCCGCCAAGGGCAACAGCAGGGGCAGGGCGCGCGCCGTGCTTGCCCAGAAGAGGAAGGGCAGAAGAAAGGGCATAGGCTCGAGGAAAGGAAAAGCGAGCGCCGGGCTTTCGAGAAAAGAAAGCTGGATAAAGACGATCCGCGCGCTGCGGGACCAGTTGAACACGGTTCGCGCGTCCATGGATCACAGGATATACAGGCAGGTTTACAGGAAAGCGGGCAGCGGCTTCTTCAGAAGCAGGGCTCACATGATGACATACCTGGAAAGAAACAAGATGCTGAGGGATTCAAATGCTAAAAAGAAGGCTTAACAAGAAGACGGATTACGGGCAAAGGCTGGCGCTGCTCAAGTCAGGCCTTCCGAGGCTTGTAGTGAGAAAAACCAATAACAAGATACTTATCCAGCTTGTGGAGTTCATAACCTCCGGCGACAAAACGATAGCCGAGGCAAGCTCCCTTGATCTCGCGCCGCTTGGATGGAAAGGGCACGGTGGAAGCGTGCCTGCGGCATATCTTGCAGGGATGCTGGCTGCCGGAAAAGCGATGAAGCAGGGCGTGAAAGAGGCTATAGCCGACATAGGCATTCAATACTCAAGGAAGGGCGTTGCGATATACGCGGCCATCAAGGGCGCAAAGGACGCCGGCCTGAACATATCAGCCGGCGAGGCTTTTCCTGATGACGCAAGAATACGCGGCGAGCACATTGTGCAATACGCAAAATTCTTAAAGTCCAAGAACAAAGCGGCTTATGAAAAGCAGTTTTCATCTTATCTCAAGGGCGGAGCCGACCCGGAGGACACAGCGAAGAACTTTGAGGAAGTGAAGCAGGCAATCAAAAGCGGAAGAGGAATAGACGATGGCAAACGATAACATGCAGAATTGGGTACCGAGAACGGAGCTGGGCAGGAGCGTGCTTAACGGTTCCGTGGCATCGCTTGACGACATATTCAGCTCAGGCAGGATAATCAAGGAGCCCCAGATAGTCGACAAGCTTGTTCCGATGCTTGAGAACGATCTTATTTACGTAGGCGGTTCTTCCGGAAAGGGCGGCGGAAAGAGGATGACATCGACGAAGAGAACCACAAGAATGCACATGAGCGGCCGAAGATATACTATTTCATCGGTTGCCTGCATAGGCAACAAGAACGGATACATCGGAATAGGCAAGGCCAGCGCAAAGGAAAACAGGATAGCCATTGGCAAGGCTGTGGAGAATGCAAAGCTCAACATGATACCTGTCAAGAGGGGATGCGGTTCATGGGAATGCTCCTGCACCGAGCCGCATTCGATACCCATGACGGCGGAAGGCAAGGCCGGTTCGGTCAGGGTCGTGCTTATGCCCGCGCCGAAAGGCATAGGATTGTGCATCAACAACGAAGCCAAGAAGATGATGAGGCTGGCCGGCATAAAGGACATATGGTCCAAGAGCTACGGGCACACATCCAGCCACGTGAACTACTCTTACGCCGTGTTTGACGCATTGAAGAAGATGAATCTGCATAAGGTGAAATGATGCTTGCTGTTGTAAGAATCCGGGGCAGCGTGAACGTCAGGGCGGACATACGGGAAACCCTGAGAGTCATGGGCATGAAGAAAATAAACTCTGCCATAGTCCTGGAAGACAACAAGACAAACAGGGGAATGATAATGAAAGTTGCCGACTTCGTTGCCTGGGGCGAAGCCGATGCCGAGACGCAGAAGTCCATAAAAGGCGTTGCGCACCTGAAACCCCCAAGAAAGGGCATAAAGTCCATCAGCCTGAAGGCGCCGCAAGGCGACCTCGGCTACAACGGCGCGAAGATAAACGAGCTCATAAAGAGGATGTTATAATGACAAGCGACAAGGCCAACAAGAAGAGAGGAAGCCATACGCACGGCTTCGGCGCCAAGAAAAAGCACCGCGGCAAGGGAAGCAAGGGAGGCAAGGGAATGGGTGGAAGCTCCAAGCACAACAGGAGCTTCATCTATGCCAAGGATCCCGGGCATTTCGGCAAGAAAGGCTTCACTTCTTTGAAAGAGAGAGCGAAGGTCATAAATGTTTTTGAACTTGCCAAGTTTGAAGGGGAAGTCAACCTCACAGAAATGGGATACGGCAAACTTCTCGGGCAGGGGGAAATTTCCAAACCCCTAAAGGTGAAAGTGCTTTTGTGCTCTCCGTCAGCCAAGGAAAAAGTGGAGAAGGCAGGGGGCCAGGTAATCACCGAGTGATATAATGTCCGCGTACGAGAAAATAGTAGGGTTGCTGCCCAGCGTCAGGGGGCCTTCCGGATACCTTAATTTCTCGTCCCGCATCAAGTGGACAGGTCTTATATTATTTATATTTCTCATAATGGGTCAGATAACGCTTTGGGGCGTCTCTGAAACTTCTCTTCAGCAATTTCAGACATTTGAAATGATACTTGGCTCTTCTCTTGGCTCCATAATTACCTTAGGCATCGGTCCTATAGTCACTGCATCTATAATCTTACAGCTTCTTGCAGGATCCAAGATAATCAATATTGATACATCGACTGAGGCGGGCAAAGCTAAATTCCAAGGCACGCAAAAATTGCTTGCAATACTATTCTGCATATTCGAGGCTATAATATTCGTAAGTCTGGGCGCGGTTTCTCCTGTAAGCCGCGATTTCGCCACCATAACGTTCCTTGTAGTCCAACTCATGTTCGGGGCGTTGATATTACTTTTCATGGATGAAGTCGTGTCCAAATGGGGTATAGGTTCAGGAATATCGCTTTTCATTGCAGCCGGAGTTTCAAAGACTATCTTTGTCAGGGCATTCAATCCGCTTGCAGGAGAAGGCAGCGAATTCTCATTCGGCCTTATTCCGCAGGCAATACAATACATAGGCTCACAACAGTTATATGAGGCGTTTACCGCATTCCTGCCGATAATTTCAACTGTAATAGTTTTCTTCATGGTCGTGTATATACAGGCCATGAAAGTGCAGATACCTCTTGCTTTTGCTTCTGTCCGGGGCTTTGCGAGAAGCTGGCCTCTCAAGCTTATCTATACCAGCAATATACCCGTCATACTTATAGCAGCCTTGCTTGCAAACATCCAGCTCATAGGCCATGCTCTTGCAAGGGACGTTGGCGGAGGCTTAAGATGCGGGCTATTGGGATGCTTTGATGGCAACAATCAGGCAGTATCGGGCGTTGCCCATTACCTTCAGGTTCCGCGCGAGACATCAATAGAATTATTCTTCACAATCTTCCTTTTGGCGATGCTGGGCTCGGTGATTCTTGCATACTATATGAAGCATCCAAATCCCGGCAAATTCCTTGGCGCATCTTCAATTATTTCGCTTATCCTTGCATCAATGATAACGCTTAGCGTCACCGGCGCGCCAAGCGCTGAAAGCATATTCAGGGTATTTGCATACTTGATAATACTTGTTGCGGGCTCAGTGCTCTTTTCGATTCTATGGGTTACGACTGCAGGCATGGATGCGCGCAGCGTTGCCAACCAGATAGAATCCATGGGCATGCAGGTGCCGGGCTTCAGGCGCGACCCGCGTATAGTTGAGCAGGTATTGAACAGGTACATACCTTCCCTTACAATAATCTCCGGTCTTGCAATAGGCACGCTTGCCGCGCTTGCGGATTTCACAGGGGCTCTCGGAACCGGAACAGGCATACTGCTCACGGTCATGATAATCTACAACTTCTACGAGCAGATCTCGCAGCGCTACGTTGAGGACATGAACCCTGCCGTAAGGAAGTTCTTCGAGTAACTATGAATTGGGCTTTATCGCAATCTTTATTAATTTTTATTTAATTACCATTTCATGGAAGTAAAATCAAGAAACAATTATTTTGGCCAGAGACATGGACAAAGCGAGGCTAATGTATTAGGAATAATAATCAGTGATCCTGCTGTAGGGATTAAAAATTATGGCTTAAGTCATTTGGGAAGAGACCAGGTATACAAATCTGCCAAAGCCGCAAGAGAGTCCGATCTCCTTGGGCCGAAAACTATAATTTATACGTCAGATTTCTTGAGAGCCAGAGAAACTGCAGATATAACGACGGATATTTTAAATGCTCAGTGAATTAAAGAGGATGTAAGACTTAGAGAAAGATATTTTGGAGAGCTTGAAGGCAAGTCAAATAGAAATTATCAAAGAGTCTGGGACTATTACAGACTTTCGTCTGAACACAATAAATTTGGAGTGGAACCCCCCAGAAGTGTTAGGAAGAGGGTACTTTCTCTAATAGTTGAGCTGGAAAATAGAGAACCTGATGATTCTCAAATTTTTCTTGTAATCCATGGAGATACTCTTCAAATACTGGAAACTGCTTTGCAAGGATGGCGTCCTGAATATCATAGAGCACTCAAGCCGCTTGAAACGGCAGAAATAAGGAAATATGGGCGTCAATATACGTCATGAGCAATTATCTTAGATTTTGACTCATGAGTCATTTTTATTTCTTTGTCTCTAATGGATATGAGAAAGAAGCGCTTGTAGTCTAACGGTAGGACCACAGCCTTCCAACGGCTCTTTAGGAAAAGCGCCGGCGGAAAACGAAGAAAGCTGTTGATCCGGGTTCAAATCCCGGCGGGCGCATCAGATTTGAACCGAAGGTTCACAGGGAAGACGAAGTCTTCACTGCGCCGGAGAATTTTATTCTCCGTGCGAATCCCGGCGGGCGCATCCTGGGATTTTCTGCAATAAAGAATAAGCTTCTCTATGCAAACGGGCAGACATTACGTGCTTTCTCTATTAATTCTTATTTGCATATTTAATCGGCATGGACCGTGATAGGCGATATTTCGTCATATTGGCATTGTTTCTGATATTTTCACTTTATCTGTATCTGCATTTAGTCGTGCCGTATCTGGACTAGACAAAGCCAAGAACATGCACCATTCCTACTATAACCAGAACCGATACTATGTCGGCAATGCTTGTCATTATAGGTATTGTGACGTTATCCGGATCGACGTTATGGTTGAAGGATATTATCGATATGGCCATGGACGTCAGTATCAGGAACAGATGCAGGATAATTCCGGATGAAACTGACAGGATTACCACGTCCCATAACGTCAGGCCGTTGACCCCGGCAAATGCGCCTATGTAATAGGTCATTATTCCTAAAAGCGGGAAAATGAAATAGGCAAGGCGCATTGAATTGAGGATTTCTTCGAGCTTCTGGCCCCTCATCTTGAAGTCGGGCTTGATCAAGCCGAGGTGCAGCTTGCTTCCGACCCGGGAAGAGAGTATTGTTGTAATGTTGCCTGCCGTCTCAAGGAACGACGGGATGAACATCAGTATAACGGGTATCGCTATTATGGTGTGCACGTATGCTTCCAGTACGACGCCTGAAGCCGCGCTCAGAAGCCCCGACAGCGCAAGGACGGGCATGGATTCCATCATTATGCGCTTGAAGTTGACGGAATTGGGGACCGTGCCGGAGGATATGAGAACGTGGAACATGCTCAGAAGGGACAAGACGACGGACGCGTAGAATATCGTTTGGGAATAATGCCCTATGTACTGAACGATGAGAGCCGCGGCAATGAGGCTGGGTATCGTAAAAAAATCGCCTATTGCCGTGACAAGAGGGGACGTAACGTTGTCGGGATCCCAGTTTCTCTTGTATGCAAGAAACGATATCCATATCGATGCGACGGTAAGAAGAACGCCGGATAGCAGGCCTGCAATCAGCGATATGGAAACCAGTTCCTCCAGGGGTATGGCAGGCAAGCCGAAAAGATACGTTAGAATCTTTGATATGATGCCAAGATAAACGGAAAGAACGACGCTGAGAGAGAACGATGCAAACACGTTCACCCTAAGGACTTTGTTCTTCAGGTCAAAGCTCTTCAGCGTGCCTATGTGAAATGCCGAGCCGAGGCGGGATGATAAGGTCCCAAAAATGCAGCCGCGGATATCGAGGGCCGCGGGCAGCAAAACAAGAAGCCCGGGAACCGCAAGTATAAGGGCTTCCGATTTGCTGAGGAATATGCCCGCAAGAACGGACGTTACGCCGCTGATGACAAGCGAAAAAACGCTGTAGCGCAGCTTGACGTAGGACATTGCCTCCGCAGTCAAAAAGCCATGCAGTGAATTCATAATATGCCTCGGAAGAGGATATTATATTTACAGCTTCTTCAGTTCCCCTCGTGCCAGCTTGTGGAGGCGTTTGCAGCTTTCCTTGGAGCCTACAAATATCAGCACGTCTTCGTCCCGTATGGGCGCGGTTTCTTCCGGGTTGAATATCCATTTGCCGGCCCTTTTTATGCCTATGACATTAGCGCCGGTTTCGGTTCTGAGCTTCATGTCGCCGAGCGTCTTGCCTACAAGTATTGATTTTTTCAGCACCGTCTCGCGCGCTATGCTCTCGTCGCTTTCGCGCAGCGCGTCTTTTATGACCGGATGCAGCTCCCTGCCTTCCAGAACCATCTCTGCCATGTTCCTGGCGGCATTTGCAACGAACTTGGAGCTTTCGGCCACGTCTATCACGCCTATGAGCCTCTTGGCTTGGTGGCCGCCGCGTGATGCTGCGAACAAATGCAGATACAAGTTTTCTTCAAGACTCTCTATATCGTTGTATAATATGATCACTTCCTTGGCTATCTCCTTGCTTTCGAAAAACACGGACGAATAAGCAAGATTCAACATAAGCCCCGATAGGTTTTTCACATCCTGAATAAGATCCTTTACGTTTCCCGGCTCTTCCATGCGATCACCGAGAATTGATTGAATTTACAACTTAAAAAGGGTTTACAGGCCTATTGTTTTACGAATCCGGGAGCTTGCATGACCGGAAGACGGGACGGCCATCCGCATATTTTTGCAGCGGATAATCTGGCTTTGCAGGCAAATGAATGGATGCGGCCCATGCCAAAAATAAAAGACAGACATTTAGCGTCTTGATATTTCTGTGCGGCCTTGAAAAGCATCGAAGCCGGGTAGGGGATTCGCCAAAAGGTCTATTTCCGTCAAGCATGATGGGCAAGGCACGTCTTACAGGCGCCCCGCACGCCTGAGTTTCGATTGCCGTACCTCTTCATCCAGAACCCGGAGCCAGACTCCCATCTTCACCAAACACTCCTCCGCCTCTATGTGATCAGGCTCTGCCAACAGCAGGTGCTGCAAGATGGGACACTCGTTCAACTCGGTTCTCGCGAATGCTTTCAACGGTTTGGAGTCAAGGTATTTCTTCATATCAATTACGCCTTAATGACAGACCAATTGATTGTAGTGAACCCCAAATCCTGGACAGTAGCGCTAGTAAAGTAGCCTAGTCCAAGAGGAGGGTATAATTATGGTCAACCGCCGTCAATTCACGCCGGAGTTTAAGGCCCAGGTGGTGCTGGAACTGCTCAGCGGAGCGAAGAGCGGCGCCGAAGCCTGCCGGGAGCGCCAGATCAATACCGCCCTGCTCTCCCGCTGGAAGACCGAATTTCTCCAGAATGCCGCCCGCGCCTTTAAGACCGAAGACCAGACCAGCCAGGAGCAAGCCCGCATTGCCGAGTTGGAACGGATGGTGGGTCGGCTGACCCTGGAACTGGACATCGCAAAAAAAGCCTCCAGCATGTTGAGTGGCAACCGGAGCGGCAGCGGGAAGTGGTCATGAAGCTGGCCGAGGAATATCCGGTGGCCTTGGTCTGCCAGACGCTGGGCTACCCCCGTAGCAGCTACTACCGGCCCCGCCCAGCGCCCGCAGAGCAAGGGTTGCGCCAGGAGATCCTGCGCCTGGCGGAGACCTGGCCTACCTATGGCTATCGCCGCCTGACCGCGCAACTGCGCCGGGAGGGCTGGACGGTCAACCATAAGCGAGTCGCTCGCTTGCTGCGGGAGTTAGGGTTACAGGGCAAGGTGTGCGTCCGCAAACGGCGCACCACCAACAGTCAGCACCCCTTCCCGCGCTATCCCAACCTGGTGCGCGACCTGGCGGTGACCTACCCCGACCAGGTTTGGGTCACCGACATCACCTATATCCGGCTCCGTAGCGGGTTTGTGTATCTGGCGGCGCTAATGGACGTGTTCACGCGGGGCATTCGGGGCTGGCAACTGGGGCGCACCCTGGGCCAGGAGTTGACCCTGGGGGCGCTGGAGCGCGCCCTGCTGGGACATCGGCCAGCGATTCACCATTCGGATCAGGGCGTCCAGTATGCCGCCACCGCCTACGTCCAGCGGTTGCAGGCGGCTGGCGCGCAAATCAGCATGGCGGCGGTGGGGAAAGCCTGGGAGAATGGCTATGCGGAGCGACTGATGCGCACCATCAAAGAAGAGGAGGTGGACTTAACCGAGTATGCGGACTTCCAGGATGCCCACCGGCAGATCAAGCGGTTCCTGGAGGAGGTGTACATGCGCAAGCGCATTCACTCATCCCTGGGGTATTTGACTCCGGTGGAGTTCGAAACCCAGTGGCTGGCCCAGCGGGCAACCGCCCAGGTTGTTGTCTAAGCCAAGCCGTTTTTGTGTCCAGGATTTGGGGTTCACTACAGGCGTCACTTCTACCCTCCTATTTGACCCCGATAACCTGTACCGGCTCACCAACAAGAAGTCTGTGTTTTCAGGTGTTGCCCTCCAGGACCTCAGCTATGCCTATGACCCAGTGGGGAACATCACACGCATCGTTGACGCTGGATCGGAATTGCCAAAGGATGCGACTTTCGCGTATGACGAGTTGGACCGGCTTGTGGTAGCTAGGATTGAGGCTGCGGGCGAACTCATTGAAGAGAGTTACTCCTACTCTCCAGTTGGGAACATCCTGAGCAAGACAGGGATTGGGGCTTACACCTATGACGACCCTCGGCACCCCCACGCGGTAACTGAGGCTGACGACCACCGGTTCGATTATGATGCCAACGGCAACATGATTGCTAAGACCGATGGCTCCCAAGTGACGACCTTCGCATATGACTTCCAGAACCGCCTGACAAGCATCGTCACAGCTCGGGGGACGAGCGTCTACGCCTACCGGGATGATTATCACCGCGTCCAGAAGCAACTGCTTTCCGGCACAACCATCAATTATATTGGTGAGTTGTCTGAGATTGATGAATCAGGTTTTGCCACGAACTACATATTTGGGGGCAATGACAGGATAGCGACGACGGACGAGTCCGGCATTTATTACAGTCTTACTGACCACCTTTCTTCAGCCACCTTGCAGGTCGACGGAGTCGGCACTGTTGTTCAAAAGATTGATTACCTGCCCTTTGGCGGCGAACGGGTCAATCTGCGCGAAGCTGGGTTTGAGTCCCGTTTCACGTTCACAGACCAGGAGCATGACAGCGAATCTGGGCTGCTTTATTATGGCGCCCGTTACTATGATCCTCACTATGGAAGATTTACACAGCAAGATCCCGCTCTCTGGTACCCAAAGGCGGAGGTGTTAGCTGATCCCCAATTCTTGAATATATATAGCTATGGAATCAACAATCCTGTACGGTTTGTGGACCCAACAGGGGAATCTGTCGTTGATTTCGCTTCAGGGTTGGGGCTGGGGATAGCACATGGTGCAATCGGAGCAGTTGCTGGATTTGTCGAAATCATCGTCGATCCTTACAGTGTTGCTCTACAGATGCGTGAGGGGATTTTTTGGAGCTTTGGCGTCATAGGTGACTACTATTCGAACCCTGAGTTGGCATTCGCCAACACAAGCAATGCTGCACAAGAGCATCTGCACAATTTCGAGATATCAAACGATTTCGAAAAAGGTGAAGTCATAGGTAACGCAGTTGGCGTTGTTGCAGCAACCGCTTTGATGGAGGGAGCCGCTCGACCCAAAGTGCCAGGTTCGATACCAGCTATTGAAGCAGGCTCGGTCACCAACGCCGAAAGAATAAAGGTAACCGAGATCGGGAAGAAGCAGGGCTGTCATACTTGTGGGATTAAAGATCCTGGCACTAAGACCGGATATTTCGTTCCAGACCACCAACCTCCTAGTGCCTTGATCGGCGTCAATCAGGCACAAAGACTTTTTGCTCAGTGCCTACCATGTAGTAGGGTTCAAGGTGGACAAATCAGTCAAATTGTCCAGCAAAAACTAAAAAGGTTTCAAGGAGGTTTTACTGTCCCTTAAGGGTTTGAGGCCAGCCCAAATAGCTCCTGTGTGGTTACATCCTAAACACCTAGCCTGGATCAGCCAGTAACCTATACCAGAGGACGAAGCCGTCATGCAGAATCTACCATTAGGGGGAAAGGTCACAGTGTCTAAAAGCCATGGCGGGAGGTTGCACCTCGATCTTCCTGTATTACGGTGTGTTACTTTGCTGGCGGCGCAAAAGACTTCAGCGTTTTGGTTGTGAAAATACCCTTTCTGCTGCGGCGCCTAGAAGTGGCTTGCACAAGCGGAAAGCGGTTTGACACCTGCCCTAGTTGTATAAATTAACTGCTCTGTCGAACGGTTCAGATTTGACTATAAATATTTATTAATCTCTTACGAAATGATACCATTGAGGGTTAGTTTTATTAATGTGATACTATCATCCCAAGATGCTTAAATATTATTGTAGACGATGATTATGTATGACAAAAGGCATCGAAATAATTACTGAAGGCCTTGAACTGACAACTCGCGGGTTGGATATGCAAGGGCTACCAGAGCTGGTAGTTAAAGTAAAAATGCGCTCCTTAATACCCGCTGCTAAGGATTTGTTGACTCATTTACTACAATTGAATGACCATGAATTATTCCAGCCTGGGAAGAGGATTGATTATGGATATTGGCCCATAACTCTTGAAGCGAGAGGTTCAAAGCGGCTAGAGCTGCTGGAATTGAGCCACAATGGAAATCGTTTCGTCAGAGGGGTTACGCTTGCTTTGACTTTCTGGCGCGAACAAACGAGAATTTGTGAGCACTTTGGGAAGATATTCACACCTCCCCGCTGTGATCAATTAGTGGGTATATCTCACGGGGTATTACAAGGTAAGCCAGTTGTAGGAGTCAGGTACAATCCCGATGACCTTATGTCGGGTTGGGTTATCAAAACTGATCTTTATGACGGCAATATGGACGCATTGACGACTGAGCATTTGTATCATTTAACTGCGAAAAGACCGG
Organism: Candidatus Aenigmatarchaeota archaeon; assembly: GCA_018304585.1. GTDB lineage: Archaea > Aenigmatarchaeota > Aenigmatarchaeia > GW2011-AR5 > GW2011-AR5 > JACQID01. The sequence goes on from JAGVVY010000032.1 coordinate 22,844, forward strand.
ACTTGACCAAGTATTTGGCCCTGCCAGCAGGTTTTAGGATCGATTTTCGGGGGCAGAAGAGGGTGTGGTTCGATAAAGAAGTGACGAAATGGCATTAGCTAAATGTCGTGTAGTTCTAGTCGCCTCAACCTAATCGATAGTAAGAATAACCGCTCGTAGAATCGCTTGAAGGTTAGGTTACGTATTAGATGGTTTCGCTGCCCACCAAGTCAGCCGAAGGATAAACTGTGTCAACAGGAGCGTAGGTATCGTAACCTCTGTGTATGAGGTATGTATGGTAGCCAGCAAATCCCGTTCTGGGGAGTTTGATGTTCCCCGCGGAGTTTTGGGATTGCATTGCCGACTATTGAGGGTTTTCTGTAATCAACGTCACGGCTTTAGACTACACCATGTTTATGCAGCGCAGTCACAAGTTCGTTTCTATAGCGTCCACCTAGATCAGAGTATCGTTTCAATTTCCCACAGACGTGTTTAGTGTCCAGAACGCCAGCTTTTTTGTAAATACCCAGCACACCTTCTATACCTGCATCTAAGCCGATCAACGCGTCAGCTACACCGACATAATAACCCACAGCGGGCAATCGGTCTTTCTCCCAATACGGATCAACTAGTTTATGTGTTGGGGATTCGGAAAGATTGTTTTGTTGATGCCGGGGTTCATAACGTGATCTTGGCAGCCTTTCCGGGAGTTGTTGGACTGGTTTATTTATTGGCAGTTGCCTGTCTAGGAATGTGCCGATGAATTCATCTAACAGAGAGTTCATATTAGAGGGATTACCATGAACATAGCTCTGCCTGGGTAAGGGACCAGCTACCCTATCAAGGGATGGGCCTATCAGCTTGCTTATAACAGAAGAATAGCTCTGTCCAGCGCTTATCATGCTTTTCGCAGCTTTATAACCGGCCTTGTAACCCCCAAGCCGTATTTGTTGTCCAACGTCTAACATCAAGGTCTGCCCCGGAAATCCGGTTCTCAAACCTTTTGCATTATTAGAAATCCTGGCGTATTTTCCTGACTGTTCTATCTCCTCCAGCGAAATCCCCAAAGACTTCGTTAGAGACAACTTTTCTCGCCCTTCTCCGAGAACCTCTTCCAACTCGACTTCCCAAGGTTGCTTCATCGGTATTCACTTCCATTATTCACATAGGTATATATTTAAGGATTACCGCTTGGATTGAAATTTCGCCAACACCCAAAACGGTATGGTGTTGACGCACTTGATTTTGGTGCAATCATAACAACGTCCAGCGGCACAATATGTAAGGGTCGGCCGTCCAACTTACTGCTCCTTGAGGAGAGTGCTAATAATAGATTCCGGGTTGCTTGACGCAACCCAACAGCGCCGGGAAGTTGTGGCGCAAGCGTTGCACCGCCTGGTGTAGTGCTTGGCCCAACTGCTCCAAATTGCGGCAACACCGGTTCTTCAACTCCACTCGCTTCAACCGGCACCAGAGAGCCTCCGCCGGATTCAACTCTGGAGCGTAAGCGGGCAAATGGGCCAAGTGAAGCCGCTGGGCCGCACCCTGCGCCAGCAATTCCTTGATGGCCCCGCTGCGGTGAATGGGCACGCCGTCCCACCCCACCAGCAACGGCCCGGTAATCTGCAGCAGCAGGTGCCGCAGGTAGCCCACCAAGACGGCACTGCGGTAAGGCCGCGCCTGCTTCCGCTCAGAATCCCTGGCAGTTGTACTGATTAATCAAGACCACTATACTAGCGAGGCTTAGAAAATGTCATGGAGATGTCCTACGCCTTTGGGCTGTTTTTGTGATTTGTAAAGACCTGCCATTCTGAACGTAGAACCTTGTCCACAAGAAGTAGTTCAATGCCAGTTCTTCGCCACCGGCAAATCCCCAGGGCTGCGAATGCTGCGCGCTCCACTGACCACAATATTCAGTGTCCCTTCCCGCCGCGACACCGCGCCGCTCACCAGCAGCAACGGCTCCCGCAGCACCAACCGCAGCCGCTCATAAGTCTTCGGCCATACTACCAAAGGGATGTGGCCGAACTCGTCCTCCAACGTCATGAATACCGCCTTCGCCAGGGGCCGCTGCCGCCGGATCACCAACCCGGCCACCGTCACTTTGAACCCGTCAGGAAGCCCTGGCACGTCCTGGCTGGTCGAAAGGTGCTTTGGCAGTCTGGGCCGCAACTGCGCCATGACATGACCGGAAGGATGCAACCCCAGGGCGTGGTACTCCCCCAGCATGGTTTCCCAGGGAGAAGCCGGCGGCAAGTCCGGCACGTCCTGGGTCACCGGCAGGGCCAAGGTCGCCTGGTAGCCCCCGGGCCGGTACAGAAGGCCCACCTCCCACAGGGCGCGGCGGCGGTCTGGGCACAGGCCGTCCAACGCCCCTGCTTCCACCAACTTTTCCACACTCTCCCGCTTCAACCCCGTGCGCTCCATGAAGTCCCGCAGGTTAGCGAATGGGTCGCCGCTGGTCCGAGCCGTCAGGATAGCCTCGGTTCCTGCCGGGCCGACCTCGCGCACCTGCGCCAGTCCTAGCAGCACCGCCTCGTTATGAATGGCGGCTTTGCCCAAGGAGATATTCACGTCCGGGTTCAGCACGCGGATTCCGTGCCGCCGGGCGTCCTCCTTGATGGTCTCCAGATTGTAGAAACCCATGGGCTGGGCGTTGAACAGGGCCGTGTAGAACTCCAGGGGGTAGTAATACTTCAGCCAGGCCATGTGGTAAGCCGTCACCCCGAAGGCGAAAGCATGGCTTTCCGGAAACATATAATGCCCGTTGAACTTGTGGAAGATTTTCTCCGCTACTTCGGAAGGCACGCCATGCTGGGCCGCTCCGTCCCGGAACCTCTCCCACCAGAGGCGCAGCATCCGCTCGTTGTTCCGCTTGCTGAAAGCCCGCCGTAATTTGTCCGCCTCCGCAGGGCTGAACCCAGCCAAGTCCATGGCCAGCTGATTCACCTGGTCTTGGTAGAGAATGACCCCCAGGGTACGCTCCAGAGCGCGCCGCTCGAGCGTATGGTCGTACTCCCAGGGGATTTCAGGGTGGCTGCGCCGGGCGATGAACTTGCTCACGCCCTCGTTGGCACCCACGCCAGGTCGCACTGCCGCCACCTCGAAGGCCATGTCCGTCAGGTTCCGGGGCTTGATGCGGGGGATAGTCTGCATCTGAGCCGCCGACTCCACCTGGAACACCCCGATGGTGTCAGCCTGGTGCAGCATCCGGTATACCGCTGAGTCGTTGAAGTCAATGCGGCTCAGGTCGAGGTATTTGTGGTCCTTTCGCTCAATGAGTTGCAGGCATTCTTGCAGCTGAGAGAGCGTGCCCAGGGCCAGAAAATCAATCTTAACGAAGCCCGCCTGGTCAACGGCGTCCTTGTCCCACTGGCAGACGTACCGCCCTTCAATGGCGCTGGGCTGCACCGGCACCATCTCAGTGAGAGGAGAGGAACTGATGATCATCCCGCCAGGGTGCTGGGCCAGCAGCTTGGGGAAACCGTCTAATTCCGCGGCCAGCCGCACCAGGTCGCGCCAGCCGGGAGCGTCTAGCTTGTCCTTGAACTCCGGCAGCCGGGCCATTTCCACGGGCAGGTCCCGCCCCGCGTGGGATTCTACCCGTTGTGCCAGTCGGTCCACTTCCGCCGCCGGTAAGCTGAGCGCCAGCCCCAGATCGCGAATGGCCCCTCTGAGTTGGTAGGTGCTGATCATGCCAGTCAGAGCCGCCCGCTCCCAGCCGTACTTCTCATGCACCCGTTTGATAAGCTCCTCCCGGATGTTGCGGGGGAAGTCCAGGTCAATGTCCGGCACGTTGCCCAGATCGTCGGCCACAAAACGATCCAACGACAAGTTGAACTCCAGGGGGTCAATATGGGAGAGGCCGATCAGGTAGCCCACCAACAAGGCAACGGACGAACCCCGACCCCGGCCCGGTGGCCGTTCCTCTAGGGGTATCTCGGCGTCCGTGAGGCCCAGGTCAGTCATCACCTGCCGCGCCAGTTGGACAATGTCGTGGTAGAGCAAAAAGAACCCGGACAGGTTGTGCTTGCGGATCAGCCGGAACTCCTCTTGGAGCCGCATCCGGACTTTATCGTTGACTCCTCCATACCGTCGCTCCGCGGCCCGGACACAGATTTCTTCCAGGTAGCTTTGGGGAGTATGGCCTGCTGGCACCGGGCAATCGGGGAAGCGGTAGCCCAGGTCGCGGGTCAGGTCAAAGGCGCAGCGCTCCGCCAGGACCAGAGTGTTGCTTACCGCCTCCGGGCGGCCTCGGAAGACGTAAGCCATTTCCTCCGGCGACTTGAGGTAGAACTGGCCGTTGGGCCTGAGGTGGTGCGCCGCTTCCTCCAGGCTCTTACGGTGACGGATGGCAACCAGGGTGTCCTGCAAGTCCCGCCGCTCCGGAACGTGGTAATGCACGTTGTTGGTGGCGACGACGGGAGTTCCTACCTGGCGGGCCAGTTCTGTTAGCCGCCGGTTGTGGGTCACGTCACCCTTGACCAGGTGCTGCTGGAGTTCCACGAAGACGTTGCCGCTGCCAAACCACTCCAGGTACTGGCGGAGGATGCTTTCAACCTCGACGAAACGTCCGGCAGTGACCAGGCGGGCCAGTTGCCCCTGCCGGCAGCCAGTAAGGAGCACCAGGCCAGGGCTGTGTTCCGCCAGACGTTCGGGGTCCAGCTTCGGGCTGCTCCGGTCACCGGTCTGGTAGGCCAGGGTGAGCAGGCGGCACAAGTTAGCGTAGCCCTGGCGGGTCTCGGCCAGCACGGTCAGGTGCGAGCCGTCGCTCAAGGTGACTTCGGCTCCGATTATGGGTTGAATATCCAGGCTGCGAGCGGTATGCGCAAAGGCCAAAGCTCCGCACAGGTTGTCGTGGTCGGTGAGGGCCAGAGCGGGGTAGTTCAGTTCCTTAGCCCGCAGCAGCTTTTCCCGGTCTTCCTGCGCCAGCAGGCCTTTCATGGAGATGGCTCGGTTGCAGTGGACGCAGAAGTCCGCCCCCGGCTCGTTTTCGGTTTTGCAGAAGTTGCAGGCTATGGTCGCCACGACGCCAAGGGCCTGCCGTTCCTCCTTCGCCCGGTTGCGCTGCTTGAGGATGTATTGCTCTACCTGCTTCTCCGCCAGGTGCTCGTAAACCTTGAAGGCCCGGCTCTCCACCGAATGCCCCACCAGCTTCTTGATCATCACCTCGTTCCAGCCCGCTTCCAACAAGTGGGTGACCCGGCTGTGCCGGAGCAGGTAGCTGTACACTCTTTTCTCCAGTCGCGCTTTTTTCGCCAGGCGCTTTAAGGTGGTGTTGTACGACTCTGGTATGAGAAACCCGATGACCTGACGGCTGACGTAGCTCGACGGAAAGAGGGGCGCCGTCTTGTCCTCCCGGTAAGGATGGACATTGAGCCAGCCCTTGAGGTAGCGGTCGCTATCCATGGCGTAGATGGTTCTGATGAACGTCTTGCTCTCCCGGATTGTGATCCTGGTGTAACCCTCGGCGAAAGCCAGACTCCCGATAGTGAGCGTCAACAGTTCGGAAGGTCTGGCGCCGGACTCGTAGGCCAGAGAGATAAGGCACCTGTACATGGCGTTTCTGGTTGCGCTGATCAGCTGGCGTACCTCCTCCTGGGTGAGGAGGTCGTTGTACGCGATGTCGAATTTCTTCACGTGCTTCTTCTCCAGCTTGATCCAGCGGTACCGCTCCGGATTGAACCGGCTGCCCTGGATGAAGCGCATGAGACGCTTGAGACCGGTCTTGTAGTCATTGACGGTTGAGCCGGCGAGACCCCGGCCATTCACCTCGGCCAGGATTTGCTGCATGTCTTCGTCGGTATACTGCGTAAAGTCCGCTTTCACGATCCCGGATATATTTCGCAGAACCGTGAGGTATTTCTTGATGCGGCCTGGGGAGATGTTTTCGGCCAGGAGGCGCTGGAGGAAGCTCCTAATGGTGGCCTTGTTCTGTTTGCTGATTTTTCGGGATTTCAGAATTTGCGCCAGCACGCGCTGATAGTTCTTGTTGGTCTTGTAGAAGCTGTCCATATACAGCTATTGTGTCTGTGGCGATAAAAAGGATAGACACTTGTTCAAAGCCGGGTAGGCGAGTTGAACGCCTCTATCTCGCTTTGCAGGCGAGCACATGGCCGCTCTGTCAACCCGGCGGCATGTTTACTTATCAAAGGAAGATATTTATCCGTTCCCGCAAAGCAAATTATTTCCGCAGAGAAGATATAGTAGATGACATTACTTTTCAGGCATTCTCTACGTACAGCAAAGACAGAGTTGCCCGGATACTTCTGTCATTTGCCATAATATTTTCTAAAAAACACGCTCGCGCAAAAAAACAATAACTTTATATATAACCCCAATACATTAAAATTTTAGTTTGGTGATTTAGTGGGGAACGCATCAAAGTTCGTTTTGTTGGCGGCAATTCTTCTCATCGCTGTGCCTTCCTTCTCCGTTGACGTTTCAGTTAAGACGAACAAATATTCGTATACAGCGAATGAAAGCATTTACTCGTCCGTTGCAGTATCTGATAACACAACCGCTATCTCGAACCAGTCTGTCGTATTGACAGTCAAAGATTCATCAGGTACGGCAATCTCATCTTCTTCATTAATAACTAATTCTACAGGAGGCGCAAATTATACGTTCTCTCTTTCTTCTTCCGGTAACTATACCATACTTGCAAATGCTTCCGGCACAGTAGTCAGCCACTTCATCAAGGTTCTGCCGTATTCAAAAATTTTAATATCACTCAACAAGCCTTCGTATAGTACCGATACCGTTGGCACCCTTCTTGCCACGGTTGTGGATTCAAACGGCAACGGCGTTTCGTCCATTATGATAGTATCGAATCTGCGTTACAAGAACGGCACTTTGATAAGCGAGATAACGTCGTGCACGACTGACAGCGTAGGGCAATGTTCAACTTCGTTCACAGTTCCAAGCACCGAAGGCGAGTACATAGTTGAAATAAATAAATTTGAGCAGGCAGTACCTCTGCTTGTAGGCGGGTTCAGCGCTTCAATGAAAATATCGCCTACCGTAGTTGGCCGCGGCGACAACGTCACAATCAGAGTCACTGTGAAGAATGCCAATGGCAACGGAATCGCAGCTTCAACAAGACAGCTTGTGATAACGGCGCCTAATGGAATCAAGACAACCGTGGCTGCCATGACGCAGGCCGCAGACAGTTCTGCTACAAGCCTCACAGGCGTTTATGAGGATAAATTCTCTTCAACCGGTGAAGGCACATATGCCGTCACAGCTACTGTAACTGCGCAGGGTTCAAATATAACCAAGGAACTTCTCGGCAGCTTTGAAGTTAGGGCATATGTAATGGAAATCAGTGCATGGGACGGCCAGCTTGTCTTCTATCCGGGTTCTACCGTGACTATCGGGTTGAAATTGAAGAACGCGTCCACAAACGACAATATAGCAGGCAAGGCGACGACGATAACTTCAGGCGCAAAAATATATGATACTTCAGGAGTGGACACGTCCATTTCGCCGACCGTCACGGATCAGGTCAGCACTGACGGCAAATACAAGATGTCATTCTTGATGCCGGGAACATCGGCTTCCGGCACTTACAAGGTTTTGATAAGCATAAACGATACGTTTGGTTCAGGCTCCGGGATAGGATACTTCTCCATTCAGAGAGCAAAAGGTTTTGTCGTTTCAATGGATGCATTCCCGAACGGAATATCGCAAAGGGATTTCGTTGCAGGCAAGAAAATAGTCCTCAGGTTCTCCGCGCAGAATGTTTCGGGTACAGTGCCCGTGACAGGCATATCGAGTTATTCAATTACAGATAGCGAAGGAAATGACAAAACCTCATTATTCGGTACCAATGCGACATATACTTCCGGAAATTACACTTACATTAATTTAACGGCGCCTGCAAAAGGCGGGGATTATTTTGTAAAAACCCAGACGGATACGCCTGTAGGCCCGGTTTCTGCTGACGGTAATTTCAAAATCAGATCATTGGATGTAAGCATACGCCCTGTTAGTGCCGGAGGCCCTGGAAGCAGCAGTCCTATGCCGGGTGCAGGCGGGTCGGGCCCCGGATACTTCTGGTTCTTTAGGCCTAATGACACAGTTCAGCTAAACGTAAGCGTGACCACAGCAAGTGAAAAGCAGGGCAATGAAGGATTCATGTCAAAGGGTTCGTTTGGAGGAGGGCCAACAGGGGTCGAAGGCGGGCTTTTTGGCATAGGCGGCGGCTCGTCGGTACAGGGGGCGCAAGTAACGGTTACTAAAGTGATCAACCTTAATACGGAAGAAGACTGGACATCCTCGATAACGCTCACGAACTGCGTTACTGATTCGTCCGGAAGTTGCGCGGTCAGCATGAAATCAAGCGTCAACGGCCAGAACTGGACAGGCGGATTTTATATCGCATTCTTCAACGTTTCGACATCAGACAACAAGACTGACCGCGCTCAGGGTTTCTTCGATGTCAGAAAATATTTCATGGACGTCACGGTTCGGGCAAACACGACTACAGACGCGTCTTCACTTGGGTTCAACAGCTTCCAGAACTGGAATGTAGGGCCTAATACGGCTGTAAATGTTTCGGTTACGGTAAGGGAGCCTGGAAGCTGGCAGACGGCTAACAGGACAGGTACGCTTACAATAAGCGGCGTTTATTACGGAGGCAATGCAGGCGAATTCATATTCCCGCCAAAAAAGATAGATTCTACTAATGTAACAATACGAATAGACGGAGGCTCGAACAGCACCGTCATATCCGCGCCATCCGCCGGGTGGAAATCCGGGTTCTATATTGTCAAAGTCACTGTAAATTTCTCGGGCGGGATAGACAGCGGCGAAGGGTTTTTCATGTCAAAAATATTTGAAGGGTTCGGAAGCCCTGTGAATCCGGAAACGAACGTGCCCGATTTCACTATAGGCAAGAATGAAAACGTGACTATGAAGATTGACGTCTTCAACGTTGTGAATTACAGGCCGGCGGCCAACCTCACGGTTTCGCTCAAGAAAATATTGAGCTTTGCAAGCTTCCCGCCCTCTGAATTAACGTATGACAAGACCGTCACGCAAGGAACCACAGACGCGTCAGGAAGAGTGCTTATGACTATGGAGCCGCCTACAGGAGGATGGAGCAACGGCCAATATCTTGTGGTATTTGATGTGACCAATGGCACGGTCACCGATCAGGTCGAAGGTTTCTTCATGGTAAGGAACTTCTTTGCAGAAATAAGCACAAGCAGTTGGAGATATGGAAGAAGCGACAACATAAACTTCACGGCAACGATATCTTCAGACCCTTCATGGATGAGGAACCAGTTTGGCGGCGGCTGTCCGCCGGCGGATACTACATGCGGGGGAGGGGGAAGCGGACCCAGCAGCCCTGAAGCTTTCCTGCAGGAAGGCACGGTGCTATTTGGAAACGGCTTCAACCTCGACGGCGACACGTTCCCGGATATAAATATAACGAATATGTCAGTTGACGGCAGAATGGCCAATATTTCAGCAACCAATCTAACCATTGGCGGCGTTACGATGAACACAACCATAGCATTCATGGGATGCATAAACTCCAGCTATAGCCGCTGCACG
>JAGVVY010000011.1 GCA_018304585.1 Candidatus Aenigmatarchaeota archaeon
CATGGAAAGGCTCAAGGCGCAGGTGGAGGCACTGAACCAGACGAAGGACAGCTGGAGCCAGCGCTTCTCGGACGTGAGCGAAAGGATAGGGGAGCTAAGAACCATGCTGACCGAGGCCGAAAGCAAGATGGCAGGCATAGAGGTCAAGGCCACGAAAGCCGCGGACCTTGTGGAGGAGCTTGACCCGGAAAAAATAATAGGGGAGATGCAGAGGAGGGACGCGCAGTATGAGGCGCTGAAGGCGAAGCTTGAAAGCTCCCAGTCCATATACGACAGCATCATCATCGACCTCAAGGACATACGGTCAAGGATCGGCATGTTCAGGGGTGTGGAGGGGCTCCTCAAGCTGAGCGACGAGGTCAAGGACGAGCTGATAGCGATACAGAAGATAAAGGCCGTGACCGAGGCGCATGCCGACAAGGTGGAAAGCATATTCATGGACTTCAGGGAAAACATCAAGGAATTCGCCAAGATATCCAACGCCGTGAAGGAGAGCCAGGCTTCCATATCCGAGATCAGGAAGCTTGCAGACGCGCACGACGGCCAGATAAAATTTCTGGCACCCAGAAAGGATCTGGAGCAGTTGTCCGCGAAGGTGGACGCGGTGTCGGAGAAGCTTGGCAAATATACGGAAACGATAAACAAGGCGTCCTTTGAGAGCGACCAGTTCCTCGGCATAGTCGAGGGCAACAGCAGGGCGATAGAGGAACTGAAGCAAAATCAGGCCCTCATTCAGAATTACATGGAAAACCGCGGCGCCCCGGGAGGCAAGGGCCTCGAAGAAACCGTACAGAGGAACAGCCAGAGGATAGAAGAAATCCTTGAAGTGCTGGAGCTTCTCGCCGGCAAAAATTCAAAGAATAAACGCAGGGGCGGCGCGGAAGCGGATGCCGCAGAAGAGCCGCCGGCAAAAGCGCCGGCCGGCAATGAATATAAGAAGCGCGCCGGCCCGGAAGGCAGAAAGGCGCCCCGAACGCGGCGGAAGCCGTGAAAGGCAAGTTTTTACCATAATATATGGGCATCGATTATATGCCGCTTATTCTTTCCATATTCCCGTGATATACCGGGCAAACCCGAAATATTTATATAATTGCCGCGGGCAAGTATTCCGATGGCCAACAGGCACGTCAAGACGATAAACGGCAAAAAATATTACTATGAATCCGTTCGCAAAGGCCGGAAGGTCACGTCCCGCTACATCGGCCCGGCGGAAAATGACACAACGAAAGAAATGGCTGAGCCTGTGGTTGCAGCAGAAAAGCCGGTCAAGGAAGAAGACCTCATAACGCCGGATGACCACTATATCGGATGAACAAATCACCGCTTTCAAACGGATTCTCTGTCATGATTACGGAGACATATGATTTTTCGCCAATCATAAAACAAAAAAGAAAAAATTGAAGAACTCAGATGTGCCTTGCCTTCAGGGTGCCTTCTTTCCTGTATTTCGCCCTTTCCACGGCCTTGTCTATCAGGCGCATGACTTCCTTGTTCAGGACGTCCATGGCGTCGGAACCGGTTCGCATCTTCTTCTTTGCGGCGTATTCTTTAACTTTGCTTCTTACCACGAGCATTTCTGCCATTTCTAAATCACCTTTTTCTAATTTCCGCCGGAAGTTTATATAACTTATGTCAATGCCCGTTTCAGGCGGTTTCCGGGCGTTTACGCCGCATAGAATAAAATCACGGGAATCATCAGGGATCCCATCAGCAGGCCGCGGGGGACGCCGACCTTGGCCGTGAAAACTCCAAGTGCGGTGCAGGTGAATAAAACGAGAATTCCGTATGCGCCTGAACCCATCGCAACCGCAAGAAGGATGAAGGCAATGACTCCTATCCTGAGTTTCTGCTGATTTTGCAGCAGGCGCAAAAATATTTTGGCGATGCGAAGGGTAATGACGGAGGCGACGGCTGCGGCAATCAACGAAGCGAACGCCGTTGCAAGAAACTCGCGCATGCCGATTTTTGCAAGGTCGCCTATCGCGACAGCAATGCCGCTTCGGCCCCTGTCAATCAGCCATAATGCAAGGATTGAAACGACTATATTAATTGTAGTTATGGCGCCCATCATCGTGAGAAATTTATGGTCATCCTTTGACGAAGAAAACAAGGCGGCTATCTGGCTTGTGCCGACCCCCGGCAGGAAGCCCGACGCTATGCCTCCTGCGATGCCGGATATTATGCCGCCCCGCATGCTTGTCAACGACACCGGAGCTTCGCCTTTTTGCTGCGGCGCGGATGCGCTGCCTTGCATAAGCAAAGCGCTGATGCCGAAAAAGCCCGACAACATGGGGAAAAGGATTATCGTTCCGTCGACGGGAAGCTGCAATGAAAGAACGCCGGCAATTCCGGCGGCAAAGAAAACGAAAGCCGCCATCGCGCGGTTCTTCCCGGAGAGTATCATGTATGCGGCTATGCCGCCCACAAGCAGGTGCGTGTATTGATGCGTCGCGCGGAAAAGCGGCGGCACGAAATAGCAAAGCAACGGAATCAGAGGCAGCAAAAGCGCGGCCGAGGCAAGGCTTCCCGCAACCGTTAGCCTGACGGCGTCATAGCCTTGGCCCGCAAGAAGCATGCGGTGGCCCGGCAGGGCCGCGAGCGCATCGTCCCCGTCCGGCGCGCCGAGAAAGATCGACGGGATGGCGTCAGCTATGCCGTTGCTTACACCCATGCCAGCGACCATCACTATTGCATTGAGCGGCTCGGTTACGAGCGATGAAATAAGAGGCACAAATAATATTACCATGTTGGGATGGATGCCCGGTACAAGGCCGGCAAGGATACCGAGCGCGATGCCGATTGCAAGAAAGAGCAATACCTCTAACATAAAAAACGGTGGATCGTGTGCCTTAAATAAATGAGGTAAAAAAATCGGATATGGCGATATATTTCAAGGCGTGCCCGAAATGCCGCGGAGATATGACATTGATAGAAGACCATGTGGGCAGTTACAAAGACTGCTTAATGTGCGGCACTATCGTCGATGTTCATGTAAAGCCGGAATACGCAGATCAGAGGCCGGACGCGCCCAGCGACGGGGATACCGGAGGCGAAAGAACGCCGAAGAAGACGGGCGCCCGCCATATGATGCCGTCCCGCAAGAAATCGGTGCCGGAATCGGCGGCCAATGCAGGCGATTCCCGCCCAAGATTTACAAGATACAGCAGAAAGGCGGCTGAGATGATGGAGTATTTGTCGGAGGGAGCCGTGCCATGGTCGTTTTTCTACAAGATGAGCGGCGGTCACGGTCAGGATTCGGAAAGAATGATTTCCGCCATGATTGCAGACGGTTTCATTAAAAAGAACAAAGACGGCGAAAATACAACATATTCTATAAGCGCCGAAGGTCGAACGGCCATGGAATTGTATGAGCATATAAGAAGCGCCGGCTACGTACCGGAAGATTTTCTAATGGAACTGTATGCCATTAGATGTATAGAAGACAACGGCATCGTCGGCAGCGTTAATAAAAGATCGATACTTCAGGGCATGATAAGGAAAGGCCTTTTAACTGCAGAGTGTGCTTTGACGGAGAAAGCCTTTTCGTGCATTAACGAATATGCGCCGCTGATGCCCCTGGCGCGGCGCGAGTTTGAAGGCAAATACGGCATCCGGTGATTTTAATATCTTTAAGGAGAGGATATAATCATGTTTCCGGGAATGGGCAACGTTGACCCGAAGAAGATGCAGCAGCTGATGAAGAAGCTGAACATGAACGTGAAGGGGATAGACGCCGAGGAAGTCATAATCAGGTGCAAGGACAAGGACATACGGATAACGAGGCCTGAGATAATGGTAACGAACATGATGGGCCGGGACGTTTACCAGATAAGCGGCCAGGTTTCGGAATCATCGAAAGGCGCCAACGAAGACGACATAAAAATGGTCATGGAGCAAACCGGCAAGGACAGAGAAACCGTTGCAAGAAAACTTGAGGAGCTCAACAACGACCTTGCGCGCGCGATAATGGAACTGAAGGAGAAATAAACTCTTTTAAAACAACTGCCGGCACATATTCGACCTCTACATCTTTCCCCAGGTTGTATGAGCCCCCTCTTTGAAAATGTTTTATCGGAGAATAAACGCACTGAAGGCCGATATCTGCAAATTCATATCCGTCTTGGATGTATTTTCTTAGGGCGGATATGCGGAAAATGTCGCATTCACTATAGCGTATAAAATCTCCTTCAGAAAACGTTCCTAAGGGCGCGCCTTTTCGATGACTAACGGTAGTCAAATATACACCAAATCTATATGGAAGGGACTGGTATAAAAGCCTTCAGTCCTTGATGATTTTCTCGACCATGGCGCCGAAAGCGGGCCGTGTTATCAGTATTCCTATGAGCACGCCGAGTATGGTTGTTATGGCGAAGCCGCGCAGCGCGGCCATGCCGAGCAGCGGAAGCATTGACGCTATGAGAACGCCTCCCGCCCCGAAGATTATGAAGAATGCCTTCTTCAGATTCTCCTTGAGTGTTTCTTCCTTTCGCTTCGCAGACTGGTCGAGTATTATTATTTGGCTGTCAACGCCCGTTCCTATGGCGGCGACTATTCCTGCAAGCGCGGGAAGGTCAAGGGTCGCGCCGAGCGGCACGGACAGCCCCAATATTATCAGCACTTCGGAGAGCGAAACGGCAAGCATGGGAATTATTATCTTCGGCCTCCTGTAGCGGGCAAGAACTATCAATGCTACGCCCACTGCGGCTGCCGCGCCCGCCGCGAGCACGCTGCCTATAAAGGCGCTTCCGAGGGTCGGCGAAACCTGGCTGATTTGCAGGATTTCAATGGCCGTAGGAAGCGATCCGGATCTTAGTATGCTTGTGATTTCCCGCCTTTCCTGTATGGCCTGCTCGCGCGTTTCTGCGCCGCCGGATATCTGTATGGTCGTTTCAGCGCGGCCCTTCAAGGTCGAGGATATGTCAAACGAGTTCATGAGCTTGTCGTCAAGGAATATGCTTATCTGGCTCTCAAGGTAAGCCGTGCCGGCACGTACGGGCACGTTTTTCGTCACCTCGGCGAACTTCTGGGCCGCTTCCTGCGTGAGTTCAATCGAAAAGTCCCAGAGATAGCTGCTGTCCGACCTCCTTATCGAGGCGCGCTGGGAATCGAGATAAACCGCCTTTATGTCCGTGCCTTTGTATACCGTGGCCACGATTTCCGCGCCCTGGGCGGTGACGTTGCCGACCTGGAACGGAATGCCGTCAAGGGCGAACGAGTCTCCGGATGCGTATGATTTGCCGCCGACCGTGACCGCATCGCCTACGGCAATTGCATGGCTGTTTTGCAATTCTATGGTGCGGTTGCCCTTCCCAAGGAAGAGCGGGATCTTCGCCTCGAATTTCCCCTCGTGGGACAATAAACGGGTTATCTCTTCTTTATTGCCGCCGGCTATGGAAACTTCCACGTATTCAACGCCCTGGAATACTATAGGCCTGAACGTGGCTTCCTTCAGCCCGTAAAAATTTATCCTTTCCTGAAGGACGGGTATCAGTTCTCCTGAAAGGCCCTGCTCCTTAGGCTGGACTATCGCCGAAATTCCACCCTTCAAGTCAAGGCCGAAATGCAAATTAGTCGAGTCTGCTCTCTGCGCGGAGAACGGCAGCGAGCCGTTGGTCTCAACATAGACTTTGCCTTTTGAAAGCTGTATTTCAGTCAGGCCGCTATAATTTCCAGCCAAAACGTCTTCATTTGCCGGAACGCCCGCAACCGCCAGCACCCTGTCGCCGGCCGATATCTCGGGCGCGGCAGAGGAAACCACTTCAAAGCCCGATCCCGCGCCAAGTAAAACGGCCAAGGCTGACAGCAAGACGGCTGCAAGCCATATTACCAGCTTCCAATTTTCCAGGATTTTAGCGATCATGTCAGTTACCTTTCTTTCTCTCGAGCCACAGCCTTAAAAGGCCGGCGTTAGTGAACCACGTTACGGGAATGTCTACGAGAATGCCTATCATCAGGACTAATGCCATCGTCTGAAGCAGGGCGGAGCCGCTGATGAAATAGAGCGCCAAAAGAGCCGTGAAAGTCGTTGATGTCATCGTGAGCCCGGTCTTCATGGCGTCCCACGCGCTGCCGCCCGCCATTTTGAGCATTGACGATGTCAGAAGTATGTCCGTGTCCACAGAATAAGCGACTATCATTATCATGGCAGCAAAAACGGGCAGAGAAAGCGGGACGCCCAAGAGGCTGAGTATGGCCATGGTGCCGGTCATGTCCGTTATCGCGGACAAGAGGACAATTGCAGAAGGCACAAAAGACCTGAATAGAAGGAATACCATCATTGTCATAAGTATGAAAGACATGATCATGACGGTCTGGGCCTGCTGCCAAAAGACCTCGCCTATTGCAGGGCCTATGCTTTGAACGGTCGGTTCCCCTATGACCTGAAAATTAGCCTTGACGGCGTCAATCACGGCATTCTCGTCCGCTTCGTAAGGCATGGTTATAACCAGGCTGTTCTCAGTTCCCCTATACAAGCGGACTTCATAACCGGGAAACGCATCCTCGACTTTGCCAATATCTATATTGTCTGTAATGAACGAAACTCGTTTGCCTCCTGTCAATTCAACGTCCCTTTCCATGGGGAAACCGGTAGATGCCACGTTTCCCGCCAGAATCATGAGGGAAACGACCAGTATAAGCAGCGAAGCCAGGCTCATGGGCTTCCAATAACGGTCGAAAATCATGCTTGTTATAACGCTTTAAATTTTTAATGCTTTTGATTTGTCATTAAGGGGCGGTTTTTGCCCCCAAGGAAGGCTTTTGCATGCATGACGTGATCATAGTGGGAAGCGGCCCGGCAGGAGGAACGCTTGCCTCTTTACTCAAAGGGCTGGACGTACTCGTGCTTGAGAAGGAGAAGAACGCCGTGCTCAAGGATTCGGGGCTCGTTTCATCGCACTTCACGGAGTTCGTGGACGATAAAAGCCTGATAGAAGCCGAAGTGGCGAGGATGGAAGCGGTGTCGCCGTCCGGCAGGACGTTCTGGCTCCAGTCAAACGAGCCGTTTGCATATATTCTCAAGAGAAAACGATTTTCATATCATCTCAGAATTGAGGCCAAGAAAAACGCGGACATGAAATACGAAAGGGCGCGCGGGTTTGCCTTGACAAACAACGGCGTTGCAGTAGAGACTTCAAAGGGCGTTCAAGAGGCAAAGATGGTTGTCGGCTGCGACGGCACGCTTTCCGACATAAGGAAGAGCATGGGAATAGGGAAGCCGCCCATGGTCCCGGGAATGTTCTGCAGGACAAAGAGCAGGTTGGCGGCAAGCGAAATAAAGGTTTTTCTGAACAAATTCTATTCACCGGATTTCTTCTCGTGGATAATACCGCAGGTAAACGAATATGGCCTGATGACATCAGTAAGACCGAGAGAAAATTTCGAGTATTTCAAGAAAAGCATTGGCGCGCCCGAGGGCGAACTGCATTCCTATATGATACCGATGGGCACGACTAAATCGTATTCTGAAAGGGCGCTGCTTGTAGGCGAAGCCTGTGGGCAGACGAAGCCGTTTACAGGGGGAGGAATAATATTCGGGATGAGGGCGGCGCGGATGGCCGCCGAAGTTGTGAAGGAGGCCGTCAGGAGAAACGATTTCTCGTCCGGCTTCCTTTCGCGCTATGAACGCACGTGGAAAGGCGAACTGTCGTGGGAAATCAGGAAGCAGCTCTTCCTCAGAAAAGCCTACAGGAAGATGTCCAACCGCGACATAGACGGGCTTTTCGCGGCGTTTGGCGGCGACATCGAATCCGTGAACGCGTTTGACTACGACAAGATCACGCGTTCGTGGAAAAATCTGCCGAAGCTGAAGGCCGCGGCATTCGTTCTGAAGAATCTTCATCTGTTTATTTGAATAGGCGTTCTGCGCGCATGTCATACTTCCTGCTTATGTACAGGAAGGATAGCGCGCCCAGCAGGCTGCCGAACCAGAACGTGGCCGCGCGGAATATCAATATCGCGGCAACGGCGGTGACGCCGGCAATGCCGAGGGATGTAAGAAGAAGGGAGGCGACCGCTTCCATCGAGCCTATCCCTCCGGGAAGGGAGCTTGCCACGCCTATGATCGTGGAAATGGATATCACGCCGGCCAGCGCGATTACGGGCATTTCCAGCCCGAGCGATAGAAGCACAAGATAAAGGACAACCGCATCCAGTATCCAGGGGACTGCAGTCACGAGGAAGCTTTTGGCGAGCACGGACTTCGGGAATGAAGTTCCGTAGAACGTTTCAAGGAAACCCGAAGAAAGCCCTTTGAGAGGCGGCAAT
>JAGVVY010000016.1 GCA_018304585.1 Candidatus Aenigmatarchaeota archaeon
CATGCTGACAAGCATGTCGTCAAAGTCCGTTTCCGTCTTCTCTATGAGTTTTCTAAGCTCCCGTATAGCGACCGTCTTGAAGATTTTGAGTGCTATAACCGAGAGAACGAGCACAACAAGCGCCGTGGCGTAATCCCTCACAAGGTTTCCGGCAAACGATTGCATCAGCAGGTCTTCAAATGCCATAATACAAATGCGCGCCGCGTATTTTAAAGTTGTTTACGGCGCGGTTTTGTAATGCCTTACCCTATTTTTTGGCATAGCGTGAAAATTAACGTATAAGGATTATCAAGGGCATAAAAAGTAGTAAGCAGACACAAGATATTGTGATTGCATTCTCCATGGAACGCAACTTGTCGGATTCTTCCGGAATTATTAGGCAACGTCATCAAGACGAACGCATAAATAAATCGGTAGTAAGATATGTAATGATTTCATGGATGCCGTCAAAATTGATATATCCGGACGCGAAGAAGAGGCATCCATGCTGCTTTTGACCAAGGAGCAGGCCGCAAGGAGCGGCATTGCTGGATTCCTTGGCGACGAAGGGGAAGTTTACGTTTCTTCGCGTAACGGGATGCCGCTTATCTATGCAGGGACGGGCGATGAGAAATCACTGACTGCAGAATCAGTCAGGCGGGCAGTTGCATCGGCAGCAGACAGGGCGGCGTCCATGAAGCTGAAATCATTTTCCGTGCAGTTTGATGCCCAAAAGGCCCAAGAACCGCATAGAAAGGGTGTCAATCAGAGAGTCTGAAAAGTGCAAAGACGTCGTGGAAAGGGCTTCAATAGTGTGCGGGAACGCCAATCTTGTCAAGGAATGGATTAACGATAGCCCTACGCTGATGAATACCGCTGAAATGGAAAAGATATGCAGGGAAATATGCGGGAAGGCAGGGATGAAAATAACCGTCTTTGGCGAAAAGGAACTGAAGGAAATGGGCATGGAAATGATACTTGCAGTCGGCCGCGGCGCGGCCTCCGGTCCGCGCATGATTGTGGCTGAGTATAACGGCAATCCGTCGGGCGGCGAGAAAATAGCGCTTGTAGGCAAAAGGCATAACGTTTGATTCAGGAGGCATCAACCTCAAGCCTACGGGCTTCATAGAGACCATGAAAGTTGACAAGGCAGGCGCGCTCACGGTGCTGACGGCCATGAAAGCCGCGGCAGAGCTGAAGCTCAAAATCAACATAATCGGCATCATGCCCTTCTGCGAGAACATGATAGGCCCGGACTCCTACAAGCCCGGCGACGTGCTTCGTTCATATTCGGGCAAGACCGTGGAAATAACCAATACCGATGCAGAAGGCAGGCTGATTCTGGGTGATGCGCTGGCGTATGCCGCGAAGCACAAACCCAAGTGCATCGTAGACGTGGCCACCCTTACAGGAGCCTGTGTTGCCGCTTTGGGCGAGTTCACGGCCGGTCTTTTTTCCAATGACACGCTTCTGGCCAAAAGCCTCTATGATTCCGGCGAAGCTACCGGCGAACGCGTATGGCAGATGCCGCTTTACCGCGACTACGGCAAGGAGATGGAAGGTATAATCTCGGACCTCAAGAACGCCGTTTCCGGCCCCAAGATGCCGGGTGCCATACTCGGGGCGGCGTTCCTTCAGAATTTTGTTGCCGAGGTTCCGTGGGCGCACATTGACATTGCCGGCACCGCATGGTGGGAGAAAAGTCGGTATTACGTGCCGCAAGGCCCGACCGGATGGGGCGTGCGGCTGCTCGTTGATTTTTTGGAGAAGATGTAACTTCTTTTTCGTTGTCAAAACGCCGGCTGCTTTGGTTTTAAATAATTCCGGATTTACCGACAAATATTAAAGGCTCAGGGCTTAACAGTTTCAAGGTAATCCGATGCCTGATAAGAAACTCAACGACTTTTCGTGGAAAGTGGCAGGCGAGGCCGGCCACGGCATACTTAATGCCGGTCTCTCCATGTTTGCCAAGACGTGCCTGCGTTCCGGCCTTTACGTCTACGCCACTGCGGAATATCCGTCTCTTATCAGAGGCGGGCACAACAACCTAGACGTTAGGGTGTCTGACAAGCCAATTCACTCCCAAAACAAGCACATAGATATGCTGGTTGCTCTGGACAAGGCATCCATAGACAAGCACGCAGGCAAGCTCTCCAATGGCGGCGCAGTCATATACGATGGAGAGAAAATAAGCATTGACAAGAGCGCAATACGAGATGGCATAAAGTTCTATTCTATCCCTCTTTCCTCGGTTGCAGAATCTTCCGGTGGCCAGATAATGAGGAATACCGTTGCCATAGGCGCGGCGATGGCTCTGCTCAATTTTGACCTTTCGGTTCTTGAAGGCGTGCTGACGGACTCTTTCAAGAAGAAGGGTGACGACATCATACAAGGCAACATAAAAGCCGCCCGCGCAGGTTATGATTACATAAAGAAGAACTTTGTCGATGATTTTGGCCATATGCTAAAGGGAGCCGGAAGGCACAACAAGATGTTCCTGTCAGGCCACGACGCCCTTGCAGCAGGCGCAATAAAGGCCGGATGCAAGTTCTATGCGGCTTACCCGATGACTCCGGCGTCTTCGCTTTTGGGAAGCATGGCCGCGAACGAAAGCAGGTATAATCTTGTGGTCAAGCAGACCGAAGACGAGATAGCCGCGATAAATATGGCAATAGGAGCCGGCTACGCTGGCGTGCGCAGCATGGTAGGCACCTCCGGCGGGGGCTTCTCGCTTATGGTCGAGGGCTTCGGGCTTGCTGCAATGACCGAGACGCCGCTTGTGATCGTGGAATCCCAGAGGCCAGGCCCTGCGACAGGCATGGCCACGCACACGGGCCAGGCCGACCTACGGTTCATGTTGCACGCATCAACAGACGAATTCCAGAGGATAATCATAGCGCCCGGGGACGTGCAGCAGTGCTTCTATGAAACGATAAAGGCGTTCAACCTTGCGGAAAAATACCAGATGCCTGTAGTGATAATGACCGACAAGTATCTTGGTGAAAGCTATTTCACAGCCGACGAGTTTGACGCCAAGGGCGTGGAGATAGAGCGCGGCAAGATGCTTACCGACGTCGAACTTGCAAATGCAACTGATTATAGAAGGTACAAGGTCACAGAAGACGGCGTTGCGCCCCGTTCCATACCCGGCCAGAAGAACGGCTGCTTTGTCGCTTCAAGCTACGAGCACGACGAAACGGGCTTTGAGCGCGAAGAGGAAGAAGTCCGCGTGACGATGCACAACAAGCGCTTCAGGAAATTCGCATTGGCTTCCAAAGAACTGGTTAACCCTGGGCCTATTGGAGATGCAAATGCTGATATAACGATTATTGCATGGGGCTCTACCAAGGGCCCGATACTTGAGGCCATGAAGCTCCTGAAAGCAAAAGGCATCAAAGTTGCCTACCAGCAGGTCCTTTATCTCAGCCCGTTCCCCACGTCTCTTATAAAAGAAACTATAGCCAAAGCAAAGCACGCAGTCATAATTGAAAACAACAAGATGTCCCAGCTCAATAGCGTGATAAGAGAACACTGCCTTGTGAGCGTTGATAACAAGATTTTGCGTTACGATGGCAGGCCTTTCTCGCCGCAGGACATAGAAGATGGCATTCTTAAGATACTAAAAAGCAACGTGCCTCAGGTACTGGAATACGCCACGTTCGGCATGGTAAACGAGGTGAAAGCATGAAGACGACATTGAAGGAACTGACAACAAAAGAAATGCCTTCATGGTGTCCGGCATGCGTGATGCCTGGAACGCTTATTCATACCAATCCTTCGGCAAAAAAGATAGAAGAAATAAAGGAAGGGGACAGGGTGCTCGGCAAGGACGGGAAATACCACGATGTCACCGAGATAATGATTCACATGCACAAAGGCGATGTATTCAGGATAACCGCCAAGTGCTTCGGGGAGACAGTAATAACAGGGGAGCATCCGGTTCTCATTTCAAAAAGAAAAACCAAGCCGTACAATAATTCCGTTTTTGATCTTGAATGGGCGGAAGCAAAGAACGTACGGAAAGGAGACTATCTCCCTTATCCGATACTCAAAGAGGTCAAGGACGCTGGGGAAATAGAGCTTCCGGCAAAAAGAAAAGAGATGGATAGGAAACATATTGAGATTCCAAAAAGCGTAAATATAGGAGCGGACTTTCTGAGACTGGCGGGTTATTATATCGCCGAAGGTTACTGCCATAGCAGAGAGGCGTGCCTCATTTTTGGCAGCGCCGAGATGAAATACGCAGAAGATGTAAAGGATATAGTTCAACGATTGTTCGCATTGACGGCCTTGATAAAGTCAAAAGGAAGCAAAATAAACGTTGAAATACGTTCTTCGCTCTTGGCAGAGTCCTTCGCGGAATGGTTTGGTCGGGGTGCGCAGAACAAGAAGATACCGCATTTTATGATGCTTCTGCCCGCAGAGAAACAAAAAGAACTTATCAAAGGAATGTGGAGGGGCGACGGATGGGTCGAGAAGGAATCTGAGCGGGCAAGCTACAAGACCATATCGCCGATTCTGAAGGAGCAGATTAAGCAACTCTTGTTAAGGCAGGGAATAGTGCCTACAGTGAGCATAAACAAGGCATATGATATTCATAAGGAGTCGTATTCAATGCAGGTAGTAAGCTTTGACGACATGGCCAAGTTATGCAAAGTATTGGATGTACCGTTTGAAGCGCGCCATTCCGAATCTCACAAGCCTCCAATACAGAGGGATGAGAATTACGCTTATTTGCCTATAAGACGGATAACAAAGGAGTTTTACGATGGGCCTGTCCATAACATGGAAGTGGCTGAAGTAAATTCCTACGTAAGCGGTAGCGCAATACTTCACAACTGCGGCGATTTTAACATACTTTTTGCTATAAAGAACGCCCTAACAGAGCTTGATACCGAGCCTGAGAATATAGTAATTGTGTCAGGGATAGGGTGTGGTTCCAAAACCCCTCACTTCATAAAGACTTACGGATTTGAAGGTCTTCACGGCAGGGCCGCGCCCGTGGCCACGGGCATCAAGCTTGCCAACAAAGGTCTGAAAGTCATAGTCGTCGGCGGAGACGGCGATGGTTACGGGATAGGCGCCGGCCATTTGCTCCATACTATGAGAAGGAATCTTGACATAACTTATCTTGTCCAGAACAATGCCGTTTACGGCCTTACGAAAGGCCAATACTCGCCTACAAGCAGGAAGGGATTCAAGTCGCCCTCAACGCCGTCGGGAAGCCTGGAAAATGAACTCAACCCCATGCTGTTCGGCCTTGCAATGGGCGCAACTTACGTCGCAAGAGGGTATGCATATGAAGTGAAACATCTGCAGAAATTGATAGCCGACGGCGTCCGCCATAAAGGCTTTTCCATAATAGACATATTCCAGCCCTGCTCGACGTACAACAAGATCCAGACCATAGCGTGGTACAAGCAGAACCTTGTCAAGATGGAGGACATAGGCCATGACCCGTCAGACTTTAACAAGGCTCTCAAAAAAGCTGCAATGACGGAAAAACTGCCTATCGGCCTGTTTTACAAGGCTGAAAAGCCCACATACGAGGATGGCATACCGCAGATAAGCTCCGTGCCCCTCGTCAAGCAAGACATAAATAATATTGATATAAAACCTTTGCTGGATAAATTCAAGTGAGCGTATGGCAAAAAATTACGACGTCGTTGTAGTCGGCGGCGGTCCGGGCGGAAGCACCTGCGCTGCTCTTTTGGGCAAGGCAGGCAAGACAGTAGTTTTGCTCGAAAAAGCCCGCTTCCCGAGAGACAAGACCTGCGGAGACGCCATATCCGGTTCCTTGAGAGTGCAGAAAAGCCTCAACATCATAGAAAAGCTGAAGGAGCAGACGCACGCCGAGATAAACGGAGTCGAGTTCTCCTCACCCGAAGGCGTCATACTCGACATACCTTTCGCAAGCCCCGGCTTCTGCTGCAAAAGATTTATTTATGACAATATCGTCTTTCAGGAAGCACTGAACAACGCCGATGTGATTCAGGAGTTTGAAGTCAGCGAGCTGCTGAAGCAGGACGGCAGGATCGTAGGCGTCAAAGGCAGGCACAAGGACGGCAGGGAAGAAGAGATATACGCCAAGCTTGTTGTCGGCGCCGACGGCGCTTATTCCGTGGTTGCGCAGCAGACCGGATGCCTTGATCTTGACGAAAGGCACACGATAACCGCCGTGAGGGCGTATTACAGGGGCGTGAAGAATTTACGCGGAATGATAGAACTGCATTTTGTCGATGAAATACTTCCCGGATACTTCTGGATATTCCCCGTCGGCGACGGAGTCGCCAACGTGGGCGTAGGAATGGTCGACAGCTTCATGAAGAAGAAGAAACAGAACATGCCCAATGCGATGATGAAGATAATAAAGGAGAATGCCATTTTCAAGCAGCGTTTCGAGGTGGCGGAGCTTCAGCCCGGTTCCCTGAAAGGTTGGCGCTTGCCCGTGGGCTCGAAACGCAGGACCATGCACGGCGACGGCTTCGTTCTTGTCGGCGACGCTGCCGCGCTGATAGATCCTTTCACAGGCGAAGGCATAGCCAATTCCATGGTATCGGGCGAAATAGCCGCCGAGTGGGCTATCAAGGCTTTGGAAGCCGGCAATTTCTCAGGCGAGTTCCTGCAAGGATACGAGGATGCTGTATGGCAGGAGCTCGGCGCCAAGATGAAAGCGTCCTACAGGCTCCAGAAGATAGGCAACATCAAGTTCCTCACGAACATGATAATAAAGAAGGCTGCAAGGAGCGAGCAGATAAGGAACAGCCTCAAGAGCATGGTAGAGGACATCGAACACAGGAATAACATAATCAATCCTGCATTCTATCTGAAGTTGTTGCTGGCGTAGAAAATAACGGTTATAGCATCAAACCCGCGTTTTATGCCCTATTTCCCTGACCAGGAGCATTTTTTCGTCCATCCATTCGCTTATGCCGACAGCTTCGCCGATGCTTAGGTTGCGTTTTTGTCCGGTAGGCAGCAGATACCAGCCGCCTTTCCCTTCTATATTTACTGAAAACGGAGAATTCAGAGCTTCAATTTCCAAGACGTCAGGCATTCCGTCGTATCCTGCTATCGACATTATGCTTGCGACCGGCATTCTGCCTTCAGGGGAATTGTGGAATATTGTATAGCAATTATTATGGGAATAGCTGCGGCCTACTGAAGGCCCTATAACGAAATTATGCGGGCCTTCCGGCGCCCTATACTGCAAGCGAGGAATATACATAGAATCTTCTTATAGTAAAATATTAATGGATAAAAAATAGCTTTTCTGAAAAAAATCACAACTGAAAGTAAATTAATTATTGTGCACCGTACCGAAGCTTTCTGTGCACGGAAGGAAATTCCGCCTCTATTTCCGCCATCAGGCTGCAGGACAAATCCATCGGCATATAAACTATTCTTTTGCCCATGTTAAGGGCTATCTGGTTGCCGACATAGCTCAGCTCCCCACTTTCTTCGCAGGCTCTGTAATCGTCATGACCGATTCTGCCGTTGGCATACAATGTCTTGGTGACCAACTCCCTTACCTGCGGCAAGTCGTCCGAATTTTCGTGAATGCCGCCGAACCGATAAGGAAGCGTCATTTTGCCCACGTTTTTCTGCTGCGTATGAATCCGGCAACTGCCGGCAATACGGAAAGTGCGATTATGGCGAGAACCATAAGCTCAAGGTTCTCGCGGACCAACGGGACGTTGCCAAGAAAATATCCAAGCGCCAGAAACGAGGCTACCCATAGCATTGCGCCAACGACGTTGTAGGCAATGAAAGTCGCGTATTTCATGCCGGCAACCCCTGCGACGAACGGGGCGAACGTGCGGATAATAGGCAGGAATCTTGCCATTATTATGGTCTTGCCGCCGTGCTTTTCGTAGAACCGGCGCGTGTTGTCGAGGTGCTCTTTCCTGACGTAAGGCATCCTTCCCTCCAGCACCTTGTTGCCTGCATGGCTCCCTATATAATAATTGACGGAATCGCCGATGATGGCCGCCGCCGTCATAATCCCGAAAAGCGCCGCGATATCGAGCGATCCGAGGGCGGCGAACGTCCCTGCCAGGAATATCAGGCTGTCGCCGGGAAGAAAAGGCGCTATCACGATGCCGGTTTCAATGAAGATTATCAGGAACAATATTGCATATGCCCATATCCCGTATTCGCTTACGGCAGACGCCATGAATTCATCAAGGTGGAAGAACATGCTTACGAAATCCATGATACAATATCAATGGGTTTAGTATTTATTTGCATTTCTTGGCGAAAGAAATTATCTCCGATACTGTGGGTGGCATATAAATATTCAACGCTTCAATTTTCTTCAAAAAATTCAACATGGAAAAAAGCATATTGAAGAATATAAGCGATGCGACTTTTAACGCGAGTATGCGTTCACGGCGTAATAAAACAGAAAAGAATTAAACGTCTTTCATGCGCCAAAAATGCCAGTCTTATAGCAATTCTCATTAATAATGGAACAATTGTAATGAGAGATACTATATGTAAATAACATTATAAAATGTTCCAAAATCAATGTTATTTACTATTATATCTTATCTATTTGTCGATAGTGAAACAACAATGTAAATCTGGCATGAATGCAACAGAACGCCCGCCGGATAATTTTAAATATGTTGATTAACAGACATAGTGTATGTCAGTTGACAGACATATTGAGGAAATAGCGTTCACGGCGCCGACGAAGGAAGAGATCTTCGGCCGAAGCAATATCAGCGAGATCGAGCTTGGGCTGCTGCAAATGCAGATTCTTTGGATACTGAAAAGGCAGAGCACCCACGGCTATGAGATAATGAAGATGCTTTCCGAGCTCAAGAACACGAAAATAACCCAAGGAACGCTATATCCGACTATGCAGCGGCTTGAAAGCCTTGGATACGTCAAAAGGCGCGAGGAAGAACGGAAAATCGTCTATGACATCACGGCCGATGGAAAGGCGACTTTGGACAATGCGTGCGCGTCGTTTACGCGAACGTTCTTCGGGATATTCCACGATTACGTATGCGGCAAGTGCGTGAGCCGCGATCTTGTAAACATAGGCGGTAAAAAATGAGCGAGCTTGTTATAGAGGGGTTGCACGCAGAAATTGACGGCAAGGAAATACTCAAGGGTGTGACGCTTTGCATCAAGAGCGGCGAAATACACGCTGTCATGGGGCCGAACGGGGCCGGAAAAAGCACGCTGTCGCACGTGATAATGGGGCATCCCAAATATGCCGTGACAAAAGGCGACATTAAACTCGACGGCGAAAGCATATTGGGGCTTTCTCCGGACAAGAGGGCCAAGAAAGGTATATTCATGTCGTTCCAGTATCCGGCTGAAGTCCCGGGCGTCAGCATAGGCAGTTTCCTGAGAAACGCCTATAATGCCGTCTCGGGCAAGGAAGTTCCCGTCCTTGAGTTCCAGAAGTTTGTGAAGGAGAAGAGCGAAATGCTTGGCATAAAGCAGGACTTCATAAAGCGCGGCCTCAATGAAGGGTTTTCCGGTGGGGAGAAGAAGAAGTGCGAGATATTGCAATTGGCGGTCCTGAGCCCGAAGATGGCTATACTCGATGAAACGGATTCCGGCTTGGACGTGGACGCCCTCCGCATAGTTTCAGAAGGCATAAACAGGATAAAGTCAGCCGCAGGAATGGGAGTGATGCTCATAACCCATTACAACAGGATACTGAAGCATGTGAGGCCCGACTTCGTGCACATAATGAGGGACGGCAGGATAGTACAGTCGGGCGAGGGCGACCTTGCCGTGGAAATAGAAGAGCGCGGATATGCTTCCATGGGGTAAATCATGGCTGAAGTTTCAAAGGAGATATTGGAGATAAAGGAAGGCTACGAGCAGAAGTACGGCTTCAGCGCGCCGGAAAACTATGCGTTCAGGGCACGGAAAGGATTGAGCGAGGAAGTGGTAAGGAAGATATCGGAAATCAAGGACGAGCCACAGTGGATGACCGATTTTCGCCTGAAGGCGCTGAAGATATTCTTCTCAATGCCTATGCCAGTATGGGGAGCCGATCTTTCTGCAATAGACTTCAATAATATATTTTATTACATCAAGCCTACGGAGAAGCAAGGCAGAACGTGGGATGAGATACCTGCTGAAATAAAGAATACATTTGACCGATTGGGCATACCTGAAGCCGAGCAAAAGTTTCTTGGCGGCGTCGGCGCCCAATACGAAAGCGAGTCGGTGTATCATCATATCAGGAAAGACCTTGAGCAGCAGGGCGTCATATTCCTTGACATGGATTCCGGGCTTCGCGAATATCCGGAGATAGTAAAAAAACATTTCGGCAGGATAATACCGGCGGCCGACAATAAATTTGCTGCTCTCAACAGCGCCGTATGGTCCGGCGGCTCCTTTGTCTACGTGCCCGAAGGCGTGAAGGTAGCGACGCCATTGCAGGCATACTTCCGCATAAACGCCAAGAATATGGGGCAGTTTGAAAGAACCCTCATAATCACGGAACCTAATTCTTCTGCGCATTATACCGAGGGATGCACCGCGCCGTCATATTCCACGGATTCCTTGCACGCGGCTGTCGTGGAAATACTTGCAAAGGAGAATTCAAAGCTGCGCTACACGACGATACAGAACTGGTCAAACAACGTCTATAATCTTGTGACAAAGAGGGCGCATGCGCACAGAAACGCAGTCGTGGAGTGGATTGACGGGAATTTAGGCTCAAAGAAGACTATGAAGTATCCGTCCGTTTATCTGCTCGGCGAAGGCTCGCAGGCGAACATAGTTTCCGTGGCTTACGCCGGCAAAGGCCAGCATCAGGATGCCGGAGGCAAGGCGATACACATGGCAAAGAACACGTCGTCCACAATACTTTCAAAATCCATAAGCCGCGACGGCGGCAAGACAACGTACCGCGGCCTTCTCAAGGTGGCGAAGGGTGCCACGGGCGTAAAGTCCAACGTCAGGTGCGACGCGCTCATACTGGACAACACGTCTGCCTCGGATACGGTGCCTTACATGGACGTGGCCGAGAAGAACGTCAGCATAACACATGAAGCCACGGTAGGCAAGATAAGCGAGGAGCAATTGTTCTATCTCATGTCGCGCGGCCTTGCCGAAAGCGAGGCCATGGGGCTTGTGGTCAGAGGCTTCATAGAGCCGTTTACAAGGGAGCTTCCGATGGAATATGCCGTTGAGCTCAACCGCCTCGTGCAAATGGAGATGGCGGGAGCAGTCGGGTGATCTGATGTTTACGCTGGAAGAATCTGCAAGGATCGGTGAAAGCGAGCCGCGATGGGCGGCTGCGGCAAGAAAAGAATCGGCGGACTCTTTTCTGGCCCGGGCTTTGCCTTCAGAAAGGGAAGAATCATGGAGATACACCATGATAGACAATTTTAACATAAATAAATTCACGTCATCCAGGGCTTCCGTCAAATCGCAGAGCCGATTTGTCATGGCGATGGAAGATGCGCTGAAACAGAAGAAGGAACTGCTTGATACGTTCATGAAAGAAAAAAATCCCGGGCTTGACAAGTTTGATTACCTCAACTCGGCTTTCTGGACTTCAGGTTATTTTGTCCATATACCGGAAAACACGGATGCGAGCCTTATAGAAATAACGTTGCAATCCGGCATATCGCGTAATTTCATAATCATGGAGGCAAATTCCTCGGCGGAAATACTCGAGCACATCACGGGCGGAAGCGGCTTGAATTCCAACTTCACCGAAGTCCACGCTCCGAAAGACGCCAAAGTCACCGTCCATTCGCTTCATGACGCGGCGGATGATGTATCGGAGTTCTCATACAAGCGCGCATACATAGGAAGGAATTCCTCTGTCAACTGGAACGTTGGCCAGTTTGGCGGCTCGCTTAACCGCATAAAGGTCGATAATTTCTTCGTCGGCGAAGGCGCGCACTCCCGGACTGTGGGCGTATTTTCCGGCGCAGGAAAGCAACATATGGACCTTTCCACGAATGCGTTCCATTCCGTGCCCAATACATCCAGCAATATTATAGTTAAAGGGGCGCTGAAAGGCAGTGCTTCAGAAGTCTACCGGGGCGTGATAAAGATAGAAAAGACCGCGCCGGGAACGTCTTCGTACCTGTCGGACCATGCGATAATGCTGGGCGAGAATGCCGTTGCAAACAGCATACCGAGCCTCATGATAGACAATAGCGAGGTGCAATGCTCGCATTCGGCTTCGGCCGGCCAGGTAGACGAGGAAAAAATGATTTACATGATGAGCAGGGGTCTATCGCGCGAGCAGGCGGAAACCATGATAGTCGAAGGCTTTTACGTTCCCGTCATAAACGCAATACCTTCCATTGCCGTCAGGGAAAAAATGACGGATATGATAAGAAAGAGGATGCTCTCATGAACGTTGAAAAAATAAAATCGGATTTTCCCGTGCTTTCGCGCAAAGTGAACGGGAAAGAGCTTGTTTATCTGGACAGTGCTGCGACTTCCCAGAAACCGAGGCATGTGATAAATACTATAGTTGATTATTACGAGAATCATAATGCCAACGTGCACCGCGGCGTTCATGCGCTGAGCGAAGAAGCGACTGAAGCTTACGAAGGCGCCCGCAAAAAAGTTGCGAATTTTGTCAACGCAAAGCCCGATGAAATGATATTTACGAGGAACGCGACAGAAGGCATAAACCTTGTTGCCCAATGCCTCGGGTTTGGCAAAGGCGACGAAATAATCTCCTCTGTAATGGAGCATCACTCTAACATAGTTCCCTGGCAGATGCTGAAGAGCAGGGGCGTAACCATCGGATTTGTTGACATAAA
Organism: Candidatus Aenigmatarchaeota archaeon; assembly: GCA_018304585.1. GTDB lineage: Archaea > Aenigmatarchaeota > Aenigmatarchaeia > GW2011-AR5 > GW2011-AR5 > JACQID01. The sequence continues at coordinate 12,750 of JAGVVY010000016.1, forward strand.
TGACGACGGAACCCTGAAAATGGACGATTACGAAAAGCTTGTCACGAAGAAGACAAAGTTAGTTGCAGTCACCCATGCCTCAAATGTATTGGGCACTATAAATGACGTGAAGAAAATAGCTAAAATTGCCCATGATGCAGGTGCGTTGCTGCTTGTAGACGCGGCCCAGAGCGTGCCACATATGCCCGTGGACGTCAGGGACATGGGCGCCGATTTTCTTGTATTTTCCGGCCACAAAATGCTTGGCCCGACCGGCATAGGCTGCCTTTACGGGCGGCGCAGGCTGCTGGAGGAAATGCCGCCTTTCATGGGAGGAGGCGACATGATAAAGAGCGTTGAGCTGGAAAAAACGGTATACAATGACGTGCCTTACAGGTTCGAGGCAGGAACTCCGGACATAGCGGGCGCCGTGGGATTAGGCGCTGCCGTTGATTATCTTGCTAAAATAGGAATGAAAAACGTACGCGAACACGAGAAGAAGCTCGTGAATCGTGCGACAAAGGAACTGCAAATGGTGGAAACTTACGGCCATGCCGGGGGAAAAGGCGGCGTTGTGGCTTTCAACGTCAGGGGGCTTCATTCGCACGACGTTGCAAGCATGCTTGACGAAAACGGCATCGCCGTGCGTTCGGGCCATCATTGCGCGCAACCGTTGATGAAGCGTCTTGGCATAATTTCTGCGGCACGCGCAAGCTTCTACGTCTATAACGATGAAGAAGACATTGCAAAGCTTTCGGCTTCGCTGAAAGACATAATAAATTTATTGAAGAAGGTGGCATGAATGGGACTCGAACCTCCGGTGGCAATACCGATGTACATAATCCTCGCGCTGATGAGCGGCGTGAATATAGAGCTGATGTGGCTCGGGGTTGCCGCAGTAGTGGACGTGCTGCATATGGCCATTTGAGGCGATAAGATGAGCAAACCTATACCGCTTATGATACCGTTCTACCTGATACTCGTAGCCTTCACGCCCATAGACTTTAGCGTGGCAGGCCTTGTCATAGCCGTATTCGCGGAGATACTGCATTTCATCTGGTGATATCGTGTACGACATGTATCAGGAGAACATACTTGACCATTACAGGAAGCCGAGGAACTTCGGCTCGCTGGCCAAGCCGGACATGGAAGCCGGGGATTACAACCCGCTCTGCGGCGACAAGATAAGCATGGCAATAAAGATAAAGGACGGTAGGATTGCCGAAATAATGTTCTCCGGCGAAGGCTGCGCAATCTCCCAGGCTTCGGCGTCAATGCTTACGGAGGCTGTCAAGGGCAAGCCGGCCGAAGAAGCGGCACGATTCTCGAAAGAGGATATGCTCCAACTCCTGGGAATACCGGTATCCGCTTCGAGGATAAAATGCGCGCTTTTGGGCTTGAAGGTATTCAAGCTGGTTTTATATGGTTTTCTTGGGAAAACTATTTCTGATAAAGAAGACTTAGGGTGAAATGATGGCATTCGTTAAAGTTGCAAATAAATGGGAAATAAAAGAAGGCGAACCGAAGGCTGTTGAAATCGATGGCAAGGAGGTTATGCTCTCCAATGTCGGGGGCAAGATATTCGCCGTGAGCGACATATGCAGCCATAAGCAATGCAGCCTTTCAGGAGGCTTCATGGAAGGATTTGAGATAACCTGCCCCTGCCATATGGCACGATTTGACGTGAGAAACGGAAAAGTCATGGCTCCGCCTGCAACCGTTGACATCAAATCCTATCCGGTAAAAATTGAAGGCGACGACATTCTTGTCGATACATAAGTCACAGAATTCTATAAGGCTTGCCTATAAAATCAAGCTGCAATAGCGCCGGATTTGCCGTTCCCGAACATGAATATCATCAGGCCGGCAAACACAATAAAGCTGCCTATTAGTTCAGTTGTTGACAGCATTTCTCCAAGCAGAAAGAACGAATAAGTGCCTATAACAAGGGGATCCATCGCCCTTATCAGCGCGATTTTTGAAAGGTCTATGAGTTCCATAGCCCTGTATCGCAGGTATGCGCTAAGGAAGGCACCGGAGAGGCCGGCCGTGAAAAGAAGCGCAACCGTAGCAGGGGACGGCACGTATAAGTTTCCCGTGACGCTCACCATGACCAGCACGGAGAGGAAGAGGAAAAGCGTCCTTAGCGCATTGAGCGAGGCAGGCCGGATTTCTTCTATGTATTTCTTTGAGAGCGTCTGGACTATGGCGAGCATGATCGCGGACAGCAGGGCAAAAGCCATGCCTTCCGCCACGGTAGGTCCGCCGCTGTAGCTTATTGACATGCTTCCTATCAATATTATGATTGCGCCTATGATTTCTATCTTTCCCAGACGTTCTCCAAGGAACAGGACGCTCAGGATCACGATGAATATCGTGGAGAATCTGGCGAAAAAGCCCGTGAGCGAGGGGCCGATGGCATCCAGCGCGAAGAACAAGGATATAGAGCCTACGGCGTTCAGAAGCCCTATAATGACCACGGTCTTCCTGTATTTTTTCATTGAGCCTATCATATGGCCGGTCTCTTTTCGCATGGCAACGAGAAGCAGCGAAGCGATGAACGCCGCAAGAAATACGTAGAGCGGCCCTATCACTGGCGAAGCTATCTCCCTGACGGCCGCGGCATTTGCGACAAACGAGAAGCCTATGAACGCCGATGAAGCAAAGGTGAGGGCATATCCCTTGGCCTTATTGTCCATATAGATTAAGAATGAGAAGCGGTATTAAAGTTTCCGTTTTCAGCCAACAATCTTCTTGACTTCAAAGCTGTCAAGCTTTCTGAACTTGCCGCCTTCTGCAATGCCTATTTCCGTGTTTCTTGCCGTGACGTTAGGCTCGGCGTGCTTCAATGCCGCTATGGCCAATTCGAGGGCAGCTTCTTTTGCCATGCCATCCTTGAACTTTGTTATAAGATATTCCTTCGCAAGTTTTGTGCCCCTGCCTATGGCATGAGCCTTCCATTCGCGTACGGTGCCGGACGGGTCGGTTTCAAACAGCCGGCCGCGGTCTTCCGAACCGGCAAAGAGCATGCCGCACCCGTAAGGCCTTATGCCGCCTATCTGCGTGAATCTTTGAATTCTATCCCCGATGTCCTTCACAAGCGACGCCAGTTCTATGGGCTGGTCGTAGGTTATCATGTTCACCTGACAGCGCACGCGGGCATAGTCCGCGAGCACGCGGCAGTCCGCCAGTATGCCGCAGGAAGCCGCGCCTATATGGCTATCGATTTTCAGCACTTTCTCAACTTTTTCGGAGACAAGCAGCTTCTGCAGTATCTTCGTTCCCGCAAGCACGACGCCTCCGTTGAACGCGACTCCAACCACGGTCGTAGCCTTGTCCACGGCTTTCCTTGCGTATTCGACCTGATACATCCTGCCCTCAGGCGAGAATACTACGATAGCTCGGTCATATCCCATCTGCTGCGCCGGTGCCTGGAATTCCATGAGAATCACTATATTATTTTTGATTATATTGGGGCTGAAGCTTAAATATGTTTTCAGATTCCGAACTTTCTGAACACGCCTCCCATGCCGCCGCGTTTCATTTTGCCCGGAGAAATCGTTTTCATCATTTTCTTGGCTTTTGAGTAGTTGCCAAGCAGCTCACGCACGTCGCTTTCAGGAGTTCCGGAGCCTGAGGCTATTCGTTTTATTCTTGAAGAATCAAGAACGTCCGGATTCTTCTTTTCGTGAGGAGTCATGGAATCTATGACGAATCTCCATTTGCGTATCTTTTCTTCCTGGCCTTCGATATTGACCTTGCCCTTCATCTTGCCGAGGCCCATCATGTCAAGTATCTGCGAGAACGAGCCCATCTTCTTTATAGATTCAAATTGGGAGTAGAATTCCTCAATGTCGAAATTGCCGCTCATGACCTTTTCGGCCTTCTTCTCGTCCATGGCGCTCGAAGCCTTTTCAAGCAGGGTCTCCATGTCCGCGAAGCCGATTATGCGGCCCACGAATTTCCGGGGATCATACTGCTCAAGGCTTTCAACGCCTTCGCCGGTTGTAATGAACTTGACTTTGGCTCCGGTTTCATAGCACGCGGTTATGGCGCCGCCTCCCTTGCCAGTGGCGTCGGTTTTCGTGACTATGATATCCGTTATGCCGAGCGCGTCATGGAAGGCCTTTGCCTGCGATCGTGCCGCCTGCCCCATGTCAGCAGGAATCACGAGTATCTTCTCGTCAGGTTTCATCACGTCGTTCATGCCCTTTATTTCCCGGATAAGTGCATCGTCAAGCGCGTTCCTTCCTGAAGAATCGGCTATGATAACGTCGGCGCCCATCCTTGCTAGGGCTTCGCGGAGTATGGCAATTGCGTCCTTGCCGCCCTTCTCGCCGTAGAAAGGCGCGTCTATCTTTTCCGCAAGCTGCTTGAGCTGCTCGTACGCCGCCGGCCTTTCCACGTCGCAGCATACCAAAGCGGCCTTCAGCCCCTTCTTCTGGTAAAACCGCGCCAGTTTCGCTGCAGTTGAAGTCTTGCCGGTACCGTAAAGGCCGGCAAGAAGTATCCTTTTCGGTTTCAAAACCGTTTCGGATTTTTCGCCGCCCAGAATGGAAGTAAGCTCGTCATAAACTACCTTTATCACGTGCTCCTTGCGGGAAAGGCCTTCGGGCAGCTTTTCCATGGAGCGGTTCTTTATTCTGTCGCTAAGTTGCATTACAAGCGCGACGTCCACATCGGCGGAAAGAAGCGTGCGCTGCATATCCCTCGCAAGCTCTTCCACGTGTTCGGCGTCGACTATGCCAAGCCGGGTTATTTTCTGCATGCTTTCGCGCAGTTTCTCGAACATATGCTTACTTTGCAGAAAACGCTTAAATGGGTGCGCAGCGCGTCGGGAAGGCCATTAACTTCCGTTATCGCGAGCGCTGCGGGCATCTGAACATCACGGTATGCCAGAAATAACGCTACCCCGTCAGAAAGACGGGCTTTCTTCCTGCCCCGGCGCAGCCGCCTTGACGGACGCGGTATATTCCTGCGGCAATTCTTCCTTTCCGTCGCCCGGTCTTTTGTAGAAGAACCTGTAAAGAAGCATGAGCGCCAGCAGCGCTGCAAACGCTGCAAGTATCAGGTTGTATTGGCCGGCCGAAACCGCAAGGCCGCCGTCGCCCTTTTCCACGGAAGACCGTTCCCTGTCTATGCTCGATTTCCAGGCTTCCATCTGCTCCTTGCGTATTTTCGTTTCTTGAAGGCGCGCTTCAAGCCCGCTGATGATTTCCTGCAGCGCTGACATCCGGGCCCCCGACGCGGTTATGCCCCCTTCCGTTTCTTTGATGGCGGCAAGCGTTGCCGCGTAAGCAGCGGTAATGTTGCCCAGCAGCCCCCTGTTTTCTATGACATAAATGCCCGGAAGGCCGCTTCCTTCGGCAGGCGTTACGGTAAACAGTATGTCATAGACATTGCCCCCTCCTTTGACCATGCCGCTGTAAACGTGGCTATCGTTGAGACCTTCAATCACGGACGCCGATGAAACGGGCGTCACGGCCGCTATCAGCAGCGCGGCAATAAAAACGGCAGGAAGCTTCATTTAGTGTCCCTCCTTATGAAAGTTACGTATATCGTCGCCCCTGCAAGTAACAGCATGAATGCGAGCATCTCCGGCCTGAACTCCCTGGTTGCGGCGGCTTTCAGCCTGGCCTCGGAAAGCTTGATTGAAGATTCGGCGATTGCGCTTTCGCCTGCAGCAAGGCTGTCCGCTGCATCTGCCAGCAAGGCGTTGGATTGCGCGATGGCATCTTCCAGCGAAGTTTCGTTTTCAAGCAGCCGGGTCAGCGTCGCGTTGGATTTTTCAAGAACCGCGGCGGCATTGAGGTTCCTGTACTGCAGGGTTTCTGCCTTTTCCGTGTCCTCTATGAATACCTGGCCATGGGACGCCCTGCCGAAATATATCTCCGTATTATTTCCTATGCCGCCTGCGTCAGAAGAAATCAATATCCTGCTTGTTTCGCGGTCAAGCGCCCATCTTATATTGGAAGAGGATTTTACCAGCAGGGGCGCCGCGGATTTGGGGATTACAACCACGATGCTTTCAGGGGAGCCGGAAGAAAGCCTTATCGAGAGTTTTTCCGAAGACGGAAAATAAGAAGTTTCCTTTTCATTGATGACAGAATAACCCTGCGGCATTATGATGAAGCCGCCGACGATAGCGTACTGGGCAAATTCGCCCGGCCCCAGCCGCATGCTCACGTTTATTTTTGAGCCGCCTATGGTGACGGAATTTATCGCTATCGTGCCGTTCCCGTTGTTGCGGACGGCGCCCTTTTCCAGCGTCATGCCGTTCTTGGTGACAACGCTTATCATGCTGCCAAGGCTTGCATTCTTTCCGCTTTCGTTGAGCCCGGGCGCCGCAGCCCCGCCTGCTGCCGCATGGATTGCCGCTTCCCCGCCGAATGACAGCATGAGATACAACGCAAGGGCAAAAAACACGGCAATAAAGGGCTTCTTCATAAGAATAAACCGCCTGAAATTTAATAAAGCCGATGCCATGCCGTAATTCATTTGTAATTGCGGTGCAATTCCGGCGCGTTGATGCGCTTAAATCTTTTCTGAAAATTCTATACTGAACCGGTGATTATATTGGCCATGGCCACTGTGCAGATAAGGTTGACGGAAAAGCAGATCAGGCAGATAGACGAGCTTGTGGAAGACGGCGTCTATCCAAGCCGCTCGGAAACGGTACGCGATGCAGTGAGGAAATTGGTCAAGGTTTAACCGAGCATCTTCTTTATTATGCCATCCGGGTCGAAATCGCGCAAGTCGCCGTATTTCTGGCCTGTGCCAAGATACAGTATGGGCTTGCCCGTGACGTATGACGCCGAAAGGCAGGCGCCGCCTTTGTCGTAGACGTCCGTTTTCGTTAATATTATAGCGTCAACGCCGATAGCCTGGTCGTATATCCTTGCCTGCTCGTATATGTCGTTGCCCGTAAGCGAATCAAGCACGAGCACTTTCATGTCGGGCTTGTTCACCCTCGCTACCTTCTTCAGCTCATCCATAAGGTTGGCGTTTGAATGCGAACGGCCTGCGGTATCGCCTATTATGAGCTTTGATTTTCTCGCTTCGGCATGCTTTCTTGCGTCGAAAATTACGGCAGCCGGGTCGGCTCCGTAAGAATGCTTCACAAGGTCAAACCCCGCTTTTTTTGAGTGCTCTTCCAGTTGCTCTATCGATGCAGCCCTGAACGTGTCCCCTGCGGCTACAACCGGCCTGAATTTTTTGAATTTATGGGCGAGCTTCGCTATTGTCGTCGTTTTGCCGGCGCCGTTGGTGCCGAAAATGAGCATGAGATAAACGCCCTGTTTGGCTTCTATGAGTTTTTCGACGTCGGGCCTCTCGCATGCCATGATGTCTTTGAGCGAATCTGCAAGCGCCTTCTTCAGGGTTTCCTGCGTCTTGCCCCTTTCCACGCTTGCGCCGACCGTTGCCCCTTTCACTTCATCGCATATCTTTTCCACGGCTTCATACGCCACGTCGCTTTCAAGAAGGGCGGTTCTAAGGTTGCCGAGTATCTCCCCGGCTTCCTTTTCGCCAAGTTTCTTCTCCGTTATCCTGCTTACCGCCTTGGAAAACAGGCTTTTCTTCGGTTTCTCATCAATTGCCGGCTCTTGCAGCAGCTCGGTTTTTTCTTCAATATCATGCCCGGTTTCAGGGGCCCGGGGCGATTCCTTTATTTCTTCCTTCTTTTCTTCCACGGCAGGCTCCGGCGCTTTTGCCGGTTCAGGAATTTCCTGCGTTTCCCCGATCGGTTTTTCCTGCGCCGGCTCCTCCTTTGGAAAAGAGAATATGCTTTTCAGCTTCTTCTTCAACGATTCAAACATTCAATCACTGCATTATTTTTTGCAGCTCGGCTTCAAGGCCTTCCGCCTCCTTCGCCAGCTTCTCGGCTTCCGTCTGCAGCTGTTCCATGTATTTCATTATCTCCATTCGGCGCGCTTCAAGTATGGCTATTGCGCTTTCCCGACGCTCTTCAACGAATATGCCTGCGCCTATGCCGAGTATGAAATTTTCCCCGTCGCTCAGGGAAGCTTTCGCGAAAACCCCGGACCCTATCGGCGACCATACGGACTTTTCGCGGTCTTCCTTCCTCACCCTCTTCATGGCTTCGGCTGACATGAGAAGCTCGGACGATTTTTCCTCAAGGATGAGCCTCTCCTGCAGCAGCACAGACATCTGCTGCTTCATCGCCTGATATTGCGCATACTTGCGCTGCAGGGCATCCTTCTTTCCGTTCTCGTCCATGATGATCACGCTACTCCAGGAAGCCCAACGCTTCCGTTATGTTGCCCATCTCCGGCCCGGTGGACTGCTCAGAAACCGCAAAGTTGAAGGAGTTCGCTATGATGCCGGACTTGACGTAAGGCGAGCCGTAGTTCACGGTCCCTATCATCACCGGAACCCCCAGAACCCTTTCAAGAACCGCCTTTTCCGCCTCCTTTATCTTCGGGTGCGCAAGGCAGCCCTTGTTCGTGGCTATGGCTGCGCTCCCGCATATCTTCAGGCCCGCGACCGTGCCGATTTCCGTTTTCACGCCCAAAAATTCTTCTATCTTCTCTTTTGATTTTCTGAGCAGCGGCGATATTATGGCGCCGATGTCGTTTGCGACTATCAGATTGCCCAGCGCCGTGTGGTTCGCGTCAAGCTCCAGCACGTTGTCGTGCTTTATTCCGGTGAATCCGTAGCCGCTGGCAAAGTCCGATATTATGACGCCGCGGGAATTGCCTGCCGCGAACATGCCCGCAAAATAAGTGTTCATTATCATGGCCGGCGCTGCCGGCACCTTCAGCGCCTCCGCCACCTTTGCAGCGCTCCTTTGGAATCCGGCAATGTAATACCTGTCGGTGGCGAAGCCGTAAAGCCCTATGTTGGGATCTCCGGCAAACGATACTTTAAACATGACTTAAGCCCCCGCCTTTCCCTGCATGAACCTCTGCACCATGCCGAAGCCCGGCACCTTCGTCTTCTTCATTCTTTTCTCAGGCAGCTCTATTTCCACTTCGTCGCCGTCCTTCAGGCCGAGGCTCTCCTTCAGGCTTTTCGTAGCTACGATCTCAAGCACGTCGATGCCGTATGTCTTGTCGGCATCCCGCATTGCCCAACATTCTTCGGCCCTGCCTCCGGATACGAGCTTGATGGGCGCGAAATAAGCGTCTATGTGCCTCTTTCCGTGGCTCAACACGTAATCCATCTCTATCGTTGAATACGGCGCCATGTTCAGGGGCTTCTCAAGCCTGACGTTCAGGGTTCCGGGAAACGGCTCGAACTTCAGCAGATAGGTTATCCTTCCCTTCCACTTTTCTATCAGGTCGTGGCCCCTTCCGAATCCGGAAAACACCTTCCCTTTGATTCTCATGATAATTTATTGAAGAAACACTATATAAATCAAACAAGAACGCCTATCCGTATTTCCTTTTCAGCACGAAAAGCATGGAAGTTGCAATAACTATCATGAAATTAGTAACGTATATGAACGCATCGGCTTTCAACAAGCCGTATATTGTCCATATGGCGCCGTTAGCTATCCCGATCAGAATTATTGCCCAGGACAGGTCCTTGGTACTTCTTGTTTTGTAAGACGACCATACCTGCGGAAAAAACAGCACCGATGCCGTTACAGAGCCGGATAATCCTAACAAGAATATCAAATCCGGCATATTATCTTTCCTGCAGAAAATTATGCCTTGGGAGTTTCAGGTTTTTGTTCTACAACTTCTTTGCCTTCTATCTTCTTCTCAAGCGTTTCGTTCTTGATGGCCTTAGGGGTAAGCCTTTCTTCAAGCTTTTCTTTCATGCCTTTTGTCTCCTTCTTAGGCTGCGCCTTGAAGTCCTGATAATCATGTCCCATCAATTCAGCCTTGAAAGCTTCCCCGTCTTTTACGATCTTGACGCGCACGCGCCTTTGTGCCTTGTCTTTTCCGTGAACCCACAAGGCTTCGTTAAGGAACTTGCCTATCTTGACGTTTCCGGACTTGACGCGCATGGCTATCTGCTTCTTCATCAGGGAAACGGAATATTTCGCCCGCTTCTTCTGCGCCTTCTTTCCGCTCTCGCCAAGGGGTATCGTCAAAATCATGTCTTCTGCCATAATCATCAAATCTTGTTCTTGTTCTTTCTCCAGTTCTTCTTCCACGACGCTATCTTTCTACTTCTGGCTCTTTTTAGCGAGAATTTCTTTATATCAGCCCATCTTGGGGCGTTCTTTCCCCTGATGGCTATGAGCTTCAGCTTTTTTCCCAGGTCTTTTCTTGCTCCCATATTATCATTTCCTTTTTATGTTGAATTCTCGTTTTTCGTTTATCTTTCTTAATATCTGCACAAGCTGCTCCTCAGTTATCTTTGTCTTCAGCTGGCCACTATGGTAAAGCTGTGAGAGGTATATATCGAGTTGCTGCGCGACTTCGGGCTTGACTACGCGAATATTATCCAATCTCTCCTTTGCTTTTGGCTCCAGCACCAGCGAAAGCGTGCCTTTTATAGCCTCTTCCGCTTTTCTGTTTTCTTCTGCAATGCGTTGGTGGAGTATCCTGTTTTTTATCTCCTCTTCCTCCATGCTTTCACTTCAGCGATTTGGCAACCTTGTTCAAGAGCTTCATGCCTTCCGGCGTCAGCGCCCTTCCTTTCGGCTTTTCGGTTTTTTTGGCAAGGCTTGCCTTTTCAAGATCCTGAAGTATTGCCCTTATGATTTTGCCGCCGCCCTTGGCGAAGCGTGCCGGCTTGTGGCCTCTCCTGTGCTTGTTGCCGTAATAGCTTCGGAGCTTTGAAACCCCCACCGGGCCGTCCTTATACAGCCTCTTCATGACGCTTGCCGCGCGGTAAAACCACCAGTCAGGGTCGTCAGGAAGCCTTTCCTTGCCCATGCCCGTCTTTACGTAGGAAGCCCATTCAGGCTTCTCAAGCTTCTCCTTGAGTGCTTCGGCAAGCTCTTTGGTAAGCTTTTCCTGGTCAGAGTCCAATGGCGATGACATGAATTATCAGCTATTATACGATAAGAAATGTTTATATTAGTATGCTTTCCTTGGCCTGACGGCGGACGCCATGATAAAACTCTTTTTGCATTCGTTGCACGTCGCAACCGCGACGCCCTTTTTTACCCGTACAGAGGCGTTCTTGCCCGGGCTTAAATAGGAGCAGCAATGCCTGCAGAAGCGGTTCTTTACAGACGGCGGTATCCTGACGTTATAGCGCATTCCTATGCGTTTTAATAACCTTATATAGCGCTTTGCCAGCGCAGGGTCGCTTTCGGCCATTTTGGCGGCTTCTTCTATGAGGATCTGCATGCGTTCCTTCGCTATCCTTACCTGGAATTCAGGCTTGCCGCTTCTCACGCCTGACCCACCTCGTGCCCGACGGCGTGTCTTCTATTTCCACACCGAGTTCGGCAAGTTTTTTTCTGATTTCATCGGCAGCCTTGTAATTACCGGCCTTCCTCATTATTTCCCTTTCCCTGATCATGTAGGCTTCTTCTTCGCTTATCGTGCCCTGGCCTTCAAGGAAGCAAAATATTTTGTCCGCATTTTCCAGGAACCCGGTTATTATGCGGCCGCTTTTTTCCGAAGGCGCGCTCTTGTTTGCGGATCTTATCATGTCAAACAGCGCAGCAAGCGCATTCGGCGTATTGGCGTCATCTTCAAGCGCAGACCAGAATTTTTTCTCGTATGCCGAAATCTTCCCGTTCTCAGCGCCGCCCCCCTTTATCTCCTTCATTCTCCGGTAAAAGTCATTTATTGTACGAAGGGCGTTTTCAGCGTCCCGAAGCGCATCAAGCGTGAAATTCATATCGCTTCTGTAGTGCGAGGAGGCACACAGGTAGCGGAACGCCGCGGGGCTGAAGCCCTTTTCTTCAAGCTGCGAAAGCGTGTAATAGTTGCCGAGCGACTTGGAAATCTTTTTTCCTTCAAGCAGTATGAAAGCTATGTGCATCCATATCTTCGAGAACTTCTTTCCCGTTGCAGCCTCGCTCTGGGCTATCTCGTTCGTGTGGTGCACGGGAATATGGTCAATGCCGCCTGCGTGGACGTCCAGCGTTTCGCCAAGGTATTTCATCGCCATCGCGGAGCATTCTATGTGCCAGCCCGGGAACCCTTTGCCCCATGGAGAATCCCATTCCATCTGGCGCGGCTCTTTCGAGAATTTCCAAAGCGCGAAGTCCGTGGCATTTTTCTTCCCGCCCATTTCCACGCGCTTGCCGGCCTTCAGCCCTTCCTTGTCAAGCCGCGCCAGCTTGCCGTAATCCTTGAACTTCGAGGTATTGAAATAAACGCCGTCTTCCGTGGCATAAGTGTACCCTTTCTTTTCCAGCGTAGCGACAAGCTCTATCATTTCTTTTATATTGTCTGTGGCCTTGCACATGACAGAAGGCTTTTCTATCTTCAGTTTTTGCATGTCGGCAAGGAAACGTTCCGTATAATATTCCGCAATCTCCCATGCCGTCTTTTGTTCGCGCTTCGCGCCCAGTTCCATCTTGTCCTCGCCCGTATCCGAGTCAGAGACAAGATGGCCCACGTCCGTTATGTTCATGACGTGCTTGACCTTGAACTTGCGCTCGATTATGCGCTTTATCACGTCCTGCACAACGTAAGTTCTGAGGTTGCCAATGTGTGCATAGTCATAGACCGTGGGACCACATGTATAGATTTTCACTTCATTGCCCGAAGGCTTGAGAATTTTCTTTTTTCTGGTAAAAGTGTCAAAGAACTTCATAAAATATCTTGGGAAACAAAGCATTTATATAGGTAACTGCGTTACTTGCTTTGTTTAATAAATGGTTTTCTCTCACACAAGATGTTGCGTTTTGATAAACCTATGGCACAGCCTGTTGTGGCCGTAAGGGATTATTTAAACAAAGCCTGCGTTACTTGTATCATACGCAACGCAGTTTGCATATATGTATTGGTCTGCAAGGTTGTCCAATAAGCGCGGAAATGGCTACCGCTTGCATTCTATTAAAACGCAATCGCCGGTTTTCGTCCAAAGCATGGATGTAATTTAACTTTGTATTATTCACGGTTGGCAAAACCCGCACAAAATCTACTTTCCGCCTTTTTTTGTCGTCTTCTTTTTTGACGGCGTGAAACTATACGAGGGCTTCTTGTTGCTTATATTTATGATATAGTCACTTGTCTTGCCCTGACCAAGTTGCTGCTTGATTTCTTTTATGTGTTCGTGGCCGTGGTAATAGATCCATCCAAGTATCAATGCCATGACGAAGACGGCGAGCGCTATATACCAGCCGTAGTCGTTGAGCACATTCCTTGCGTCTTCAACTATTTTATCCGTATCTTTGATTATGCCGTCAGAAGCCGCCGCCTGTTTTACGGCGGATATGGCAAACAGCGAAAATCCTGGCGTTTCAGCGGTATAATATACATATTCTTCCGTGCTTCCGGATTCGGACGTGGGCAGCTTCGTCCAGCCGGATGCGTATCTCATAAGCGCCACGTCAGAGGCTGCAAATCCGTTGTCCGAGAGCCATTTCTTCGGCGCCTCAAAGGTTATTTGAGCCGCCGTTATGTCGGCGTCCGAAATGTTGGATAGTATTATCTCGATGTAACGCTGCGTCTTGCCTGCCGGTGCTTCTTTGCCGGTTGACTGCAGTGCCCTTATCTCTATGCTTATGTTCGCCAGGTCCTTTGATACGGTAAACGCGATCCTCCTTATGCTCGTTTCTTCCGGCTTGTCTATGTTTATTCCTGCGCTCTGCCCGGCACTGACAGAAGGAAGTTTTATCAGTGAAACCCCTTCGGACGTGCTCACTGTCGTCCCCTCCGGAGCGGCTGCGCTGGGAAGGCCGCCTCCCCCGCTGCTTCCGCCGGAACCGCTGCCGGAACCGGTATTGCTGGTTCCGGATGAAGACGATATGGTCGTGCTTCCGGCTTCCGTGTCAGTCCCTCCGGGGCTGCCGGATACGGTAAGTATGAAAGTGCACGTTCCGGAAGAACCTGCCGTGACGCTCCAGCTTTGCGAGCTTGTCGCGGAGTCGCCTATAGTTCCTATGCTCTTTGTCGCGCTTGATATCGTGCATTTGCCTGAACTATCCTCAAGCGTCGCGGTAATTGCCGTATCTCCGCCGGCAGTTTCAGTGCCGCCATTTTGCATCGTGGCGGAAACTGTGAATGCCTGGCTGGGCGAAACGGAAGAGGGTGTTGAAAGCGAAACTATGCTCAAATCGGCGGCAGAGCTCACGGTAACTTGCGTGCAATCAGCGGTACATGTGCCTGCCATGTCAACGCAGACGTCCTGCGAACCCGCAGTATTTGGCGTTACCGTGAAATCGAGGCTTTTTGATTCGCCGGAGCTGATGCTTGAAATCACCTGTGAAACCGTGTCGCCCGTGAACCAGTTCCCAAGAAGCGTGGCCGTGACGCTGGACTGGGATTGGGACTGCTGGTTCGTGACGCTCACTGTAAGGGTACCAGAGGAACCTTTGGTCATCGCCGTGGTTGTGAGCGAGCAGGTATACTGCGATGACGAGCAGGCGTTGCTGCATGCAGCGTATGACACTGTGACAAGACCCGTTGCTATAATCGCCATCGCCGCAATCAATATCGCTATATTTTTCATCAAATCACTTCGATTCAAACCTATACGACGTGCTGGTCACGCCCATTGTTGAAACCTTCGGGGTCACGGTTATCGTTCCGGTCCAGTTGCCAGAACGCGTGACATTGAACGTCCAGTTGAACTGCTGTGTGGCGCCGGCGGCTATGCTCCTGTTGAGGTATATCAGGCCTGTAACGTTGTTTGCGATTGCAGATGAATTGGTTGTATGTATAGGCAGGCTTATTGATACGTCGGCATTCGCGCTGGATGAAGTGGGGTTGTTGACCGATACCGAGATGTTGAAGTTTTCCGCGAACGTGCCGTTTCCGCGAAGCAGCTCCAGTGTGGTGCTCTCTGTAGCGTATGTATGGCTCGCATTGCTTGCATTATAAACCCTTTTCCCCTCTATCCTGAAGTTCTTCTGCGCGACTATGACTTCCCTGCTCCCTACTGTAGTGGCATTCCCGTAAGTGGCCTGGTATTCCACAGACAATCTGCCGATCGGCCAGGTGAAGCTGCCTGAAGGCGTTATTGAAACGCTTGCCGCTCCGCCTGCATTGGTGATGTTTGATGCGCCCGTCCAATTTAAGGTTGACGTATTAACATCAAGACCGGTAGCCGTATTCCAAATCTTCCTCAGTGAAACATTGGCCCCGCCAAGCGCCAAGCTCTTGTTTGAATTGAGACTTACGTTTATGGTCGATACAATGGCCGACGTCGGGGTAATGTCGGTGATTCCGGTAATGCTTCCCCACAAGCCTGGGAATTCTACCCCTATGTTGGTTATGAATGTTGTAGCTACTCCGTCTTTCAGTGCCGAGATTTCAATGTCGTAATACGCCCATCCCCAAGACCCTGTAGGCCATGTGTTATTCAGGCCGGGAGGCGTTATGTTTATCGTTTCGGCGTTGCTTTGCGTTGTGCGATTTATAGCTACAACAAAGCTGTATTGCGTGCATGAGCCGTCGCATGCCCAGTATTTGAATGTGGCGTTAGATACGGTAACGCCGGACGAGCCGCTTATATTCAGTTTCATGCTCTCGTTGATGTAATAACTATATCGGAATCTGTCTTCTGTGAATTCGAAAGGATACAGTATCTTTCCGCTTAGCGCAAATGACGAAAGCCTGAATGCTGCATAGCCTATGTGCGCCGTTGACGTCACGTTTTGGCTGTCGTTAGCCGTGATCTCAGGATAGTAATAACCTTCTGAAAGCGCAGTAGTGTTAAGGTTCAGCCTCTTCTGGTTGGAATTATATGTATAAATCAAAGTTGACGTGTCCACGTTGCTGCAAGTGTCGCTCTGGCAATATCTCATTGCCGTTATTTTCACGTCATTAAGCGTTACTGCAGTGCCGGAAGAGCTATCGGCTACGATATCAAATGTTACGTTTTCCCCTTTCTGATACTCGAATCTGGACGCGAATGCCGATAAACGGAATGCAATCATTTCAAACCATGCTTCGGAAAACACCGTGTTACCGCTGGCATCCGATATTTTTAATTTTGCCCTGTATGTCCCGGACGACAAGCCGGATCCGAGAGGCGTTATGTTTATATTAAGATCTCCTACCGTGGCAGGGTTGCCGTTTACTGCCTTTACAATGTAGTCTGTGCCATTGACAAGAGTGGCTCCTGTCAGACTGTTTTGAAGGCTCAGGACATCGATATAAACCTGCCCGTTATAATAGGCTCCGGTGCCCGGAGTGCCCACGTGAACCTTCAGGCTCACGTTGTTTTTCGGGTGATTGCTCCATATGTCAGTCCATGACCATACGTCAAAGAGCCTGACGTCAAACCACGTACTTACCTCGACTTTCCCTCCCGTGGCAGACCCATTCTGCAAAGTTCTCGTAAGGTTAACAACGACCTGATAATTGCCTTCATCCCAGCCTCCCGACCTTGAAAGGTTCATTATAAGTCGCGTCGGCATTGTAACGTTAGCTGTTTTGAGTGTGATGCCAGATACATCGCTTCGCGACCATGTTGCCCTGTCGTATTTATACACGGTAATCTCGGGTGAGCCGGAAGTATAAGAAGTGTTAAGCGTTACCTGCTGGCCGGAAAGCGTTCCCTGAGCATATATTGTAACGTTTTCCTGTGACCCATAGCTCCACTTTTCTGTCCAAGCGCTGGGCGTAAAGTCCCTTACCTCAAACCATACGTAAGTTCGCTTGACGTCGCTGCTCTCGTTTATCCTTACGGCGATCTGGTAAAAACCGTTCGGCAAACTCTGGTTCAGGCTGACGTTTGCCATTGGGCTATATTTATTATTTGAAGTCGTGGCATCCGACCATAATGAACTTGAAACTGCAGTTCCTGTCATTGAATTTATAACGGATTCTATGTTGATTTCAGTCCTGCCTGTGTACGGAAGCCCGGTTGAAGGGTCGGTTATTGTGCAGCTTATGTTTACCGGGGCTCCGGATTGTATATCTCCCCATGAAACCCTGTTGCAGCTGGCAAAGAAGGTTTCTATCTTGAATCCCCATTCGGCTTTTTCGGTGCCAAGAGAGTTGTTGAATTCCGCGGAGACGAAATAGTCTCCCGAGTCCCAAGTGCCGCCTGCCGCTCCATCATCAAGCGGCCTCAAGACGAACGTGCCAACGCCGGGTATTAAAATATTACCCGTGCCCTTTATTGTCCCGTCTTTGCTTGTGACGTTGTAATCTACCTTTTCCTGGAGCAGTGTCTCCCCGGATGAAAAATCAAACTTGGCTACTTTTACGGATTTGAGCGTGGCGTTGTAATAATTAGTCTGCGAGTTTTCTCCAAGCGAAACGCCTGAAGAGCCCCCGCTCCCGGAGGATTCACCCAAGTCTTGTATGTATTCTATGGACCAATTCGTGTTATTACCCGAAGGCGCCGTTTCGCCCCACATAGCAATCTTATAGAGTTTGCCTGTGCTTGAGTTTACGCAGAAGTATCTTGTGTGTGAAGCGTTGTATGAACCTGTAAGCGTCATATTGGACGTGTTCCTGTAGCCCTGATTGTCATACATTGGATGAAACGCTGAGCCGGAGCAGCTGAACCCCTGGTATGGCCCGCCACTATCATAATCCTTGAATATTTTCTCCTGTGACGTGCAGCGGCTATAGCTGGAGTTTATGCATCCCATGAATGCTATGGTTGTGTTCATCGTAACGCCG
>JAGVVY010000017.1 GCA_018304585.1 Candidatus Aenigmatarchaeota archaeon
CTGCTATATGTAGAAGACATGGCATTTGCAACAAAACTAATGTCTTCTACTATAGTTCCCAAGGAAGTAATACATGCTCGTTTCCTTGGAGAACTATAACGGTGCCTTCGGCTTTCCGGCACAAATTTATCTGTTGGCGTTCAGTATAAGTCATGCCAGTAAACCCTCCGGCCGAGTATTACAAGGCTGAAATGAAGTACGCGCAGGCAAAGGGCCGCGAAGAAAAGATAGCGGCTCTTGAGGAGATGATATCGCTTCTTCCCCGGCATCACGGAAGCGAGAATGCCCATGCGCAGCTGAAATCGCGTCTCGCCAAGCTGAAGAAAGAAGGCGAAAAGAAAGGTGCAACAAAAGCAGGCATACAAAAAGAAGGAGATGCGCAGGTCTGCCTCCTCGGTTACACGAATTCGGGCAAATCCCGGCTTCTGGCGGCCATCACGGACGCGAAGCCTGAAATCGCGCCTTATGAATACACGACCGTGAAGCCCGAGATAGGCATGATGGATTGGAAAGGGGTCAAGATACAGATTATCGAGATTCCCTCCACTTTCCAGCCGGCGTATGTCGCCATAGCAAGGACCGCCGAGCTGGTCGTCCTGGTCATAAAGAACGGAAAAGAGGAGAGGATGCTCCAAGAAATGCTTGCAGACAAGTTCATACGAACCAGGACGATAACCGTCAACCCGCGCGAAGAACCTGCGCAAAACGCGAAGGAGCGCATATGGAAGGCCCTGGGCCGCATCGTGGTCTATACGAAGAAGACGAACACGCCGATGTCTTTGCCGAAAGGCGCGACGGTTCGCGCCGCCGCAAAGACCATACACAAGGACTTCGTCGAGAACTTCCGTTTTGCAAGGATCGGCCGCAAAGGAATGACAAAACAGGTAGGGCTTGATTACACGCTGGATGACGGCGACGTCATCGAGATTTACGCCTGAAAATTTTCCGGAAAAAACGCGGGATAAAATAATTTCAGCGCTATAATAAGAAGTATGAAGACGATAGCAGCCTTTCTGACATGGTCCTTCTGGCGGAGGATGCACGGATACGGCGGACAACGGCGAGACGACCGCAATCACGGGCATAAGCACGACAACCGCGATGCCCGTCACCACAACGACGTCTGGCATCAACACGACAGTTCCGATTGCGAACGATACGAATAACACGAATTTGACGGACGTTACAATGCCCGCGCCGGCATTAATAGCACGATTCCGGCGACGAACGAAACGTCCGACAACACTACCGGACTCTGATCGCATCTGCAGCCCGGCATGCGAAAGGGAAGATTCTTCATAACATACATTTCCCTGCGTTCCGATGCGCACGGAATCGGATTCTTGCATCATCACACGAACCGGAGTTCGAGCCAACGCCGCCATGGAGCCGGAACGACGTTTTCTTTTTTTCTCTTTTTATATTCAACCGCGAATTATAGTCATGGTGTTTGAAGACGTCATCGGCGCTTTTGACACGCTGCAGCTTGTGATGATGGTCATATTATTTGCGGCATTTCTTTACATAATCAATCATGCCGTGAAAACCCTCATCGGCATGGCAATAATAGCGGCGGCTTCCACGGCCTTCCCGTTTGCGGCGAATCTTCTCGGCTTCGCCCTGCCGACGGACCTGAACGCCGTGGTGTTTTTTGTCGCGCTCGGCATAGGGCTCTATCTGCTTTTCATCGTGGCGAGGATTATCTACGGGATACTCAACATAGCTGGAAAAATAGGGGGCTTGTTCCTTCCTGGCGGCAGGCGATAATCACTCTATCCTTATCCCGGCGTCCGGAACCTCTATTCTTCTTGCTTTTCCGATGACAAGCAGGAATCCGCTCCCGAAGGAGTAATCGGCATGAGGCGCAACTACGGTTACTATTTTGCCGTCAACCGCTATTTCCGTGCCGCCGGCTTTCAGCGTTCCGGAAGAGGCGTTCACGTTGAAATAACGCATGGTTACGTTAGTGACCTTTAAAGCGGAAAATGCCACGCTCCCCTTCACCGACTGGCCGCCGTAACTTATGGAAGCGTCGCCGGCTTCCATTGACGACGCAATCCCGTCTATCTCCGCCGTGCTTTCATGGATTTTAACGCTGCCTTTGAACCCGCGCAACGCTATGCGGCTCCCGGACTCTATGGTTCCCCCGCCTATTTCCAGCGAGACGTTCTCCGGCGCCATTTCAACAGCGGAATTCGCCGCATCAAGCGTCACGTTCCCGCTATAAGCGGCGGACAACGTAAAGCTGAGATTCCCCGGCGCCGGATTGATGTAACCTACCGCATCCTCAAAGAAACGGGAAACTTCCGGCGTCCTCGAAACGGCCACAAAGGCTATCGCCATTACAATTGCGAGAGAAGCTATGATCTTCCAGTCCATCTAAATATATTTAAGCTACCAAATTAAAAGGTTTTAGAAATAATTCTGGTGTAAAAAATGCAGTTCATGCAGGCGACCGATCCGTTGGGTATAGTGACATGGTTCGCCATGCTCTTCATTTTCATGTATATATACCCCCGCATGATGCTCTCGCAGCTCATATCCAAGATAGACCAGAGCGCGAGGAAGATAGAAGCGATGTCCGAAAAGGCCAACGGCCTTGTCCTGAAGAAGAGCGGCAATCACGGCACGAAACACGCGATACACGAGTTCACCGAACTCTTCGTGGTCGAGCCTTCTGCCATAGACCCCTACGGCCTTGTCAAAAAGATAGACCAGACGATAAGGAACATGGAACAGCGTTTCAACGAGTTTGCCCGGAGCATAGCGAAAAACAAGGGCGAGCTGGAAACGCAGGAAATCAATTACGGCCTGCGCGCAGCCGTGAGCCTGCGGCAGATGGCCAAGATCGTGCGCCATTACGTCGAGATATCGAAGAAATTCAAGAACCTCCAGATTGCGATGATACTTCAGATGCAGCTCCCCATCATAGAGAAGATAGCCGAATCCGAGCTGAGGGGCACCGAGGCGTTCGTGAACGGCTGGCCCATAGGGGATTCTATAGGCCCTCTGGTGGCGGCAACGTACATGAAGAAGCCCCGAAGCATAGCCGAAGAAGTGGTTGCCGATGAAACCTCCATAAACGGCAGGACGTGCTTTGTCCTGAAGGCCGCCGGCCCTGCGCCGCATCTTGGAAGGATAAACGATGCCATCGAAAAGATAATGAAGAAGCACAGGATATCGCGCGTAGTCACCATTGACGCAGGAACGAAGCTTGAAGGCGAAAAAACGGGCACGGTCGCGGAAGGCGTGGGATTTGCCATGGGCGGAGTCGGGCAGCGCGAGATGATAGAAAATGCGCTGTTGCCCAGAAACATACCCATAGACAGCATAATAATAAAGGTGGGAATGGACGAAGCGATACTGCCCATGAAGAAAAGCATTTTTGAGTCCGTCGAGAAGGCGAAGGGCTACGTGGAAAAATCCGTAAACAGGGCGGCCAGGGGGCAGAAACTCATAATAATAGGCGTCGGCAATTCATGCGGGGTTGGCGACAGCTACAAAGCATACGACGAAGTGAAGGGCGTTGTCGAAGAGCTCCACAAGCAATACAAAAAAGAGGAAAAAGAGGCGAAAAAGGGCGGCTGGTTTTGAGGGCCAATTGTTCTCCCTCAAAAGTAACATATTTAAGCTTTACTTGACAACAATGAAAGATAATAAAACATGAGGTGCTGTAATGGTGGCGTCGCAGAAAACTTTGGATGCGTTGAAATCGATAGGGTTGAACAAGTACGAAAGGAACATTTGGGTGGCCCTGCTTTCAAGAGGCAGCGCAACTGCGGGCGAACTCGCCGAAATATCGAAAGTCCCAAGATCCAGATGCTACGACGTTCTTGAATCACTGAGCAGCAAGGGCTTCATAATGCTTCAGCCGGGAAAACCGCTGAAATATGTTTCTCTGCCTCCGCGCGAGGCGCTTGAAAGGGCGAAATCCAAGATAATGGACGACGCGAGGGAAGCGGAAGTCCGCATGGAAAGCCTTTCCAAGAGCGAGTCGGTAAAAGAACTTGAGAAGCTCCATAGGGACAACATCAAGACCGTCAATGCCGACGAATTGACCGGCGCTTTGAAAGGCAGGCCGGCAATGCTGCAGCATCTTGGCACCATGATGAAGAAGGCCAGGAAGAACGTCAAGCTCATAACCACGGAAACCGGCCTCAACGAAATAGCGGAGCACCATTCTTCGCACATAAAGAAGATGTCGGAGAGGGGCGTTACCGTGCAGATACTCGCGCCGATAAAGGAAGAGCACACGGAAATCGTCAAGTCCCTCGGCAGCTATGCCCAGATAAAAAGCCTCAGCGGCGCCGAAAACATCGAGAAGATGATGGGCAGGGTCTGCATAGTCGACGGAGAGGAATTCGTCATCGGCTTGACCGACGACGCCAAGACGCACCCGACGCAGGACATCGCGTTCTGGTCGCAGAGCAACCACGTGACGTCCAATTTCATGGAGCCCATGTTCAACATGCTCTGGAAGAACGCCAAGGCCGCGAAGTAAATTTTGTTTTTTATTCTGGTTTCAATATGCTTTCCGGTCTACATGCCCAATCCTTTAAGGAAATTCTCTATTTCAGGAGATAATGGGACTTGACCTGCCAGCCCTTCATCGTCAGCTATAGCATAAGCGGGCATTATACCAAGCGATTCCGCGATGCACTCGGCCGTCTCGTAATTTTCAGGGCGAAGGCCGAAGGGCACCATTATGATGTTTCCGTTATTTTTGTCGTAAGATGCAAGCGCAACGGGATGCATATCTTCTGAATCCCCGATCACGGCAAGATTTCCTCCTTCAAAACGTTGCCCGAAGACGTAATCAAATTTGCGTTTCACGTACTTGGAGAGTATGTTATTGCGCGCGATGTTGTAATTTTCTGCTTGGCATTGCTTGAGTGCGTCCTCATAAGGCTCTATTGCAGTGCTATTGCCTCCGTTGCCAAGACAAAAGAATACATCCTGCCTGCCCTTCATACGTCCCATGAAAAGACCCTGATAATCGGGATATCCGTGCTCCTTGACAATACGCCCTACCTGCCTACTGGCATCTTCCCCGAGCCCTTCGTTGAATTTACGCTCGATCTCATAGCGCACCACGGACAAGCCGGAAGATAATTGAGATATGCTCATCAGTCATCTATAGCCCAAATCTTTATAACAATTCCTCTGTTTTATAAGACTTCCATTATCTATATTTTCATGCCACAGAAAGCACATCGCGAGCTTTTGGAAAAAATAAAACGGGGGGAAATATCGACCCATTCGGAACTCGAGAAAGCCAAGACTGCGCTCGCAGGTAAATATGCACTGCCCAACATAATGAAGAATGCAGAGCTGATCGCATACGCCGGGAAGAACGATTTCCATGATGCCATTGCACTGCTCAAGACAAAACCTGTGCGCACGCTATCGGGTGTTGCCAATATTGCGATAATGTGGCTTGGGAAAAATTCCTATTCCTGCCCCTTTTCGTGCATATTCTGTCCTCAAGGAGAATATTCTCCGAAATCCTATACCGGCGTTGAACCGACGACATTAAGAGCCAAGCGCAATGAATATGATGCCTTCGAGCAGGTCTTGAATCGGCTCAAGCAGCTCAACGGCATAGGGCATGTCACTGACAAGTGCGAGCTGATAATAATGGGCGGAACTTTCATGGCATGGGACAAGCTGAACCGGGAGAATTTCATAAAGCGCGCCTTTGACGCTTTCAACGGAAAAGATTCGCAGTCTCTCGAAGACGCCAAGGCATTGAACGAAACTGCAAAGAACCGCGTCATAGGGCTTACGATAGAGACGCGTGCCGATTATTGCAACGACGCTTACATCAACGAAATGCTGCGCTACGGCACCACAAGAGTGGAAATAGGCGTGCAGACCACGGACGAGGAACTGCAGAAAGCCGTAAACCGCGGCCATGGCTGCGAAAAGAACAAGGAGGCGTTCCGCCGCCTGCGGGAGGCAGGGCTGAAAATCACGGCGCACTGGATGCCGGGTCTCACCGGCCTTACCGGCAAAGTGGACGCCATGAAGGAACTTGAACTATTTGCATTGCTTTTCTCTGACCCCGACTACAGACCGGACGAACTGAAGATATATCCAACGCTTGTCATACCGGGCACGGAGCTTCATAAAAAATGGAAGACCGGCGAGTATGCACCGCTTGAAAAAGAAGAAATGATAGCATTGCTCATACAGATGAAAAAGACCGTGCCTCCCTACATAAGGATAAAGAGGATAATGCGCGACATATCGGAGCACAAGGCCGAGGCAGGGGCGAAAACCACGAACCTTCGCCAGCTTGCGGCCGAGCGGGGCATGAAATGCCGCTGCATACGCTGCAGGGAAGTCGGGGTCTCCGGCAGAACGCCAAAAAATATCGGGCTTCTCGAAAACGAATACGAGGCCGGAGGCGGACAGGAGATCTTCCTGAGCTTTGAGGACAAGGAGCAGAATATTCTCATAGGCTTCCTCCGTTTGCGCATAGACGAATCAAGCACGGCTAAAGTACGGGAAGTCCACGTCTATGGCGCGCAGGTGCCCATCCACGGAGAAGGAGCCTATCAGCACAAGGGTTATGGCCGCCGCCTCCTTGAAAGGGCGGAAGAAATCGCAAAAGAAAGGGGCAAAGTTAAAATTGCAGTCACGTCAGGAGTAGGCGCACGCGAATATTACAAAAAATTCGGCTATAAGCTGGACGGATATTATATGGTTAAATATTTTTAATAGAGACATTGAAAATGATTTCCACAGAAAAGAAGTATATGATTGATGAAAGAGCGGATCGGATAGGCACTGATGAAATCAGAAAATTTCTGCCGGGATTCAGGTATTTTGAAGAAACTGGCATGATGCCAATTATTGAACAAGATGCGTTGAATTCGGAAGAGGCCTTTCGAGTTTACAGGCAATGGGATTATTTGCTCAGGGGCTTGGACAAAGAACAAGCGGCTAAACTTGCATCACATGATGCTAAAACAGCGAAAGCCCGCGGCGAACCCTTGATAGCTAATATGCTCAGAGATCTTGAAAACCCGGAATTTGATTTTCTCGATAGTGAAGAGATGGTAAATCTGAGAAGTATAAGCCCGGAGGAAGTAAATGCCCTTGCCTCTTCGGGCGCAGTAAAGCACTTTGCCAATGGCGGAAAAGTTTATCTCTCAAAGGGAGACTTGCATGGCATTATACGCATGCGCCAGACCGCCGCAGACCTGAGCAAAGACATACAAAAAGGCCTTGTGAAGCCGTTATCCGGCTTAAAAATTGTTGCAGAAGCTCATGCCAACCGGCCAGAACTTTACATACAGGCATTAGGCGCGGAAATAGGAACCTCCCTTGAAATTTATATGCTCCCGGAAGCCACGCGAGGTGCTGCAAGGGCGGCATTGAAAAATGTCTCCTGCATAGAAGTCCCCACAGCGGAAGGCCGCCTAATGCATTATAAAACCGATCTCTTTTTCCGCAAAGGCCCGAATGGCTTGATTGCAAACGTGACGTATAGAACCCTTGTGCCCAATGCGGTGATTCATGCTGACAGTCCTGACGAGATTATGCGCATATTGCCTTTATGGAAAAATATAAGCCCTGAAATGGATGCCTATATGAAATCAAAGTGGGGCGCCGAGAGGATAAAAAATCCCCGAAGATGCCCTCCAGGGGAGTTTACGTATTCTCTATACTGGAACGCCGAGAAAAGACCTCAGGCAAGCGAATACATGCACTGGCTCGACAATAATTTTTCTGATGGCATACGTATTCCTACTTCTTACGGCAATGTGGAAGCGAAAATAGACGGTTATGATTTCGGAAGGAAGGAGATAGGCCTCATAGACGGAAGGATTGGCTATAAGGTTCCTCTCGAGGTTCATTTCAAGATGCATTTGCCATGAGAACCGGCGAGAATTAAAAGAAATCGGAAAAAACATAGTAATGACGCTCGAAGACGAGATGCGGTCCGAGATACGCAGGCTCGAGAATGAAATTGCACGCATTGACAAAGACATGGGCAAAGCGGTTGCCAAGCTTGAAGAACTGCAAACTTCCAGGAAAAAGAAGGAAAAGGATCTTGCAATACTAAAGGCATCGTTTGGCGGGGCGAAGCAGAAGGAATTGCAGACGACGCTTGCAGGCCTTGTTTGATCAGCCGTACAAGTTCTCCATCTCTTTTATCTTGTCCAATAGATACGGGTAAGACAGCGCGAAAAGAATCGTCGAAATCACCGACATCAGTACATCCACGATAAGAAGACCGTCAAGGCCTGCGCTGAGCTGATGGAGGCGAAGCCCGAAGTATAACATGCCGGCCAGGTCGACAAACAACGCGGAATGCAGGAGGGATATTATGAAATTGCGGTAAACCCCTGTAAGGTTCTTCGCGTGCCTGTATGCTTCCATGTATGTGAAGAAAAACAGCAGTATGATTGTAAGAAGCCCGTAGACTACAACGGCAAAGTTTAGCAGTTCCATATCATCATTCCTTATCTGCAAAAGACCTTATTATCGCAAGGTTGTTCGTCGCGGTCCCGACTACGATTGCAAGAATGAATATCATCGCCACGTCCGCTGCCAAATAATCCGGCATTCCCGGGGTCAGGGATTGGTGCATCCTTATCAGAAAATAGACCGACGTGAAAACGTGCACAAGCACCACGAGAAGGAAATAGCGCGAGACTATCTTTGTGAAATGCCGCCTTTCCTTCATCCTCCGCATATATGAGTGCAGGAGCATTTCGTAGCCGAAGCCCGACAGGGCGCTAAGCCCAAACCCGACGAGAAGTATAAGCGTTTCGGGCCTTGCCGCAAGGATAAAGAATGCCGATCCTATTCCGCCCGGAAATTCCTGCGTCAGAAACGCAAATACCATGGTATAATCTGGCGCCGCGGTATAAAAAAGACGTCAGGCCTTCTTCCCTATTTCTTCCTTTATGCCTGCAAGAAACGCGTCGGGCTTCACGCCGAACCGTACCTTGCCTGCCCCGCGAGCCCTCACGGCAAACGTGCCTGCCTGCTCTTCTTTTTCGCCGATAACTATAATATAGGGTATCTTCTGTAGTTCGGCTTCCCTTACGCGGTATTCTACCGTGCTCGGCCTCGTATCCGTATCCGCCCTGATGCCCTGCTCCTTGAGCATATTGACCGCTTTTTCCACGGCAGCGTTGTTATTGTCCGTCAGCGCAAGAACGCGAACCTGCACAGGCGAGAGCCAAAGCGGGAACGCCCCTTTGTAATGCTCGACCAGTATGCCTATGAACCGCTCTATCGCGCCGTATATTACGCGGTGTATTATGACGGGACGGTGCGGCTTGTTGTCTTCGCCTACGTATTTCGCGTCAAACCGCTCGGGAAGCATGAAATCAACCTGGCAGGTTGCGCATTGCCACGTCCTGCCGAGGGAATCCCTGATATGAAAGTCTATCTTCGGGCCGTAGAACGCGCCGTCTTTCGGGTTGATCTTGTAATTCATCTTCTTCGCCTTGAGCGCGTCTTCCAGCGCTTTTTCGGCCCTGTCCCATATCTCCTTCGTGCCTATCGAATTATCCGGTCTTGTCGATAGCTCAACGTGATACTGGAAGCTGAAGATTCCGTAAAAATATTCGATTATGTCAACGATGTTCATTATCTCCCGTTCCAACTGGTCTTCGCGGACAAAAATATGGGAATCGTCCTGGGTGAAGTATCTGAGACGGAAAAGCCCTGAAAGAACCCCCGATAGCTCGTTGCGATGCACCTGGCCAAGCTCGGCAAGCTTCATGGGCAGGTCGCGGTAGCTGCGGGTAGAGCTGTTAAAGACCGTTATGGCTCCGGGACAGTTCATGGGCTTGACTGCAAATTCAACGTCGTCTATGGTAGTGAAGAACATGTTTTCCTTGTAATGGTCCCAGTGGCCGGACATCTGCCATAGCGACTTGTTCATTATCAGGGGCGTGTTGATTTCCGAGTAGCCGCGCTTTGCATGCTCGCTGCGCCAAAAGCTCATCAATTCATTCCTGATTATCATGCCCTTCGGGTGGAAGAAAGCCATGCCCGGAGCCACGTCATGGAAGCTGTAAAGGTCCAGCTTCTTGCCGAGCGCACGGTGGTCGTCCTCACTAAGCTCCTTTGCATCAGCGGCTTGCATCGGCTGGGCTCCGCCCTTCTTCTTCGTTGCGCTTGCCGCCGCTCCTTCTGCAGTTATTTCCCGGGAAAGCTCGGACAAAGGATGGCCCTTGGCCTTTATCTCAAATGCCTTGTACCAGCCGAACGGGGCATGCGATGATTCAAGCCCGCGCTCCTTGGCGATCTCTTCCGCCTTCCGCAGCGCTTCCAGCGCCGTCGCAGGGGAGGAAAGATCTTTGCTCAGGTGCGCATACGGATAAAATACAATTTTGCTTGCCTTCACTTCCTTGGCGACCTTCTCGACCTCGTCCACCATGTTCTTAGCGGTTTGGGCGACGTTGCCCTCGTCCCGCTTCTCAACGGCAGTGAAGACGACCAGGCACTCCTCAACGCGCGTCTTCTGGCCCTTCTGCCATTCCTCGGCCTGCTTTATTGCCTTCTGGCGCGCCTCGAATTCTATGAAATCCGAATGTATCAATAATATTTTCATAAATGCCTCTTTTCTTCTTGCTTGGCTAACTTTAAAAATCTAAGACTCTAATCAGAGCCTATAGCCCCGTCGTCTAGCGGCCAAGGATAGGGGTCTTTGGAACCTCGGACAGCGGTTCGAATCCGCTCGGGGCTATTTTTATTTCTCAATGAAAGGACAGAGCTAATAAATAGCAAAAATAGGTATAAAAACCGTCGCTTTAATGTATTTTCATGAATGTCATTGACATCGCAAAAGCCGAAGAAAAGACCAATCCTTCTGATATTTTCGAGGGGCATGTAACGGTCAAGACGCTTGTTGACCGGAATATACGCCTTGCGCTCGTGAAATTCTCGCCGGGCGCGAGGACAAAACTGCATCATCATACCCATGAGCAGGTGCTTTACATCACCGAAGGCGAGGGCGTGCTCGCCACCGAAAAAGAGGAGAATATTGTAAAGCCCGGCATGGTCGTGTTCGTTCCTGCAGGCGAGAGGCACTGGCACGGCTCGAAAGGCAAGGTCTTTGCCCATGTTTCCATAACGACGCCGGGAGAGACGGTTTTCTGAGTGATGACATGGGGAAAGTCACGGTATTGCGCCTTGGCCATCGCCTGCACAGGGACGACAGGCTATCTACTCACGTGGGCCTTACCGCGCGCGCCCTCGGCGCGGACGAGGTCATATACACGGACGACAAGGACGATGCCATGCTAGCAAGCGTTGCCGAGGTTGCAGGAAAATGGGGCGGAAAGTTCAAAGTGAGCTACGTGGAGGACTGGAAGGAGCCGCTCAAAGAAGCGAAGAAGAAGAAAATAAAAATAGTCCATCTGACGATGTACGGCGAGCCCCTGCAGAAGAAGATTTCCGCCATACGCAAGGAGAAGAACCTGATGATTGCGGTCGGCGGCGCAAAAGTTCCCGGCCAGATGTATATTGCCGCGGATTATAACGTCGCCGTGGGCAGCCAGCCGCATAGCGAGGTCGCTGCGCTTGCTGTGCTGTTGCACGAGTATTTCAAGGGCAAGGAGCTTGCAAAGAAATTCCCGAAGGCAAAACTCAGGATAGAACCTCAGGCGAGCGGGAAGAAAGTCATAGCCGGGGATAGGAATTAATTCTTTTATGAAATGGATGATTATGCGGGAAATTCCAGCATATCCTATGACTTTTGACGTGAAAAGGCGCCCGGAACCCGGATACAGGGTTATCACTTTCAGCTATAAATTCCCTGACGGTAGAATGCATCAGTATGCCGGGGTTCTTACGGAGGATTACTTGGACGGGCGAAGGCTCACAGTGGGCCGATTGCTGTCTGATGACGACATGACATTCAAAGTGACAGGCGTTCCTCGTGAAGAGGAACGTTTACTGAAAGAATGTCTTCGGATGAATATGAGAAATAATGAGGTATCCATCGGATTTTTTGAATACCGTATGAGAACGTCTTCCGAGATTCTCTATGAAGATACCGCTATTCTGGTAGCGAATATGGTAGACGACATGTGCCGTAGAGGCAGAAACGGCGTTACTATAGATGATATTCTGCATGAATTATCCGGGAACGAAGGCTACAGGGACTATGCAGACATAAGCGAGTTTCAAATAACGAAATCGCTTGAATTTGCGATACATTCAGGCCTTTTAAAAAAGACGTCGCAGAAAGGTCAGACACGCCGATATTCCCCTACCCGCTGAAGGCATCATCGCTCATTACTTCTTCAGGCTTCAGGTTCATGTCCTGCCGCTGCAACAAAACAACGCGCGAGTTCGCCTTTTGGTTCATGATCCTGTAATCCGTGTTCTTTTCTATGATTTCGGCGAATTTGATTATCTCGTCATGCGTCGGCATGTTGCCGGCTGTGAGGCGCGCCCGCGCGCCGCCGACGTTCATGTAACCCTTGACTTCGACACACTGCGGCTGTGCCATGCTTATGATTTTCGAGTATGCCTCGGGCTCCTTGAAATTGAAATCCTTTGTCATGGTGAATCGCACGACCGTCCTGCATGCAAAGTGTTTCATTAGCGAAAGCGATTCCATGACCTTCGGGAACGGATTCGGGACGTTAGGCATGCAGGTCTTCTGATATGTCTCGGCATCCGGCCCGTACACAGAAATGTAAAGATTCGTTGGCTGATGGCCTATGAGCTTTTTTACCATCTCAGGATGCGCACCGTTTGTGACAAGATATGCGGTCATATCACGCTTCTTTATGATATTGTCTATGAATTCCGGAAGATAGGGATAAAGACACGGCTCGCCGGAAAGTGAGATCGCCACATGCTTGGGCTCCATGGCCTTGGCCAGTTTCTCTTTGTCGGCATCCGACCCCCAAAATCCCATGAGAAGCTCGCGCTGCGCCCTTATGGCATCATCAAGGATTTCATCGGGGGTATCCCATTGGAATCCTTCCGGGGGCATTATAAAGCCTAAGTTTCGCCAACAAAAATTACAATTAAAACTGCAGCCATAAAAAATCGGGGTCAATTGAAGACAACGACTTGAAGTTATACCATAGAATTTGCATTTATAACATACATCCTCTCCCCGTATATCCTGCTTCGTATAATGGCATATCTTCACAGCAGAATGTTTTCTAGGTCCAACTACCCTATATCCGGCTCCTTCTACTCGCTTTATCTTAGCGTCGAGCCATTTCGGCACCCATATATCCACGTTAGGCTGAGTCTTCTGTATGTCATTGTCCAGAACAGGCAGATGCATAATGAATTAGAGAATGACAAGCTTTTTAATCCATTTTTAATGCGTTTTCTATCAAGCTAGCCGTCTCGCTCTCCCAGTCCGTACGAAAATCGCTGAATATAGGCGTTATTTTGAGCTCCTTCAACGCTTGTATATGATACGCTCCAAAAAAATCTTTTCTCACCACAATGAAATTTATAAAATTCGGATATCTGAATCTATGGAGAAACGCCTGCCCCAATTTCCAGTTAGCAGCTTGCTGCTTGATAGCTCGTGTGATTTCTATCATGAGTGTCTTGTTTCCATGCGTTACTACCAAATCTCCCATTGCGTTCGTATTTGTGCTTCTTACGGGATAAACTGTGAAATCTTTTTCTATGAGTTTCTTTGCAAGGCGTCTCGCATCATAATCTTGCACAAAATCTGCAAAATCGAAACCAAATTCTTGGGGATTTATACAAACTTTGATATTCTTTTTTGAATTCAACGGGAAGCACGGCCTGACCCAGAATCGCAAAAGCGTATCAAAGGAATATGCAGCCAACGTCATTCCGTTGTTCAACGGAAAGATTCTTACTTTTGAAAAATCGGGGTTGAATTTGTAACCTATTTTGCACTTCTTCTTTCTGATATTTTCGTGAAGAAAATTCAAACTGAAACTCACAGAAAAACTGTTTTTTCTGAGCTGAACATAACCGTCTATTATCTGACAATCCTTTTCTTCGAACCTCTGGAAATGTCCCAGTCGTCTTGCTATCTTCATGGTTCCCAGTGCTCTCATTATAACGGCATTATCAAATCTATAGCCTCTTTTGCGCAATTCGTTTTCTACTGAACTGATGTTATTTTCTTCGGCAATCAACGAAAGAACTTCATCGTAGTCATCCTTGAATCTCGCTCTGAGTATCTTCTCAGCCATACGAGGCTCCATGCAAAACGTCTTATTTCTGAAGGGGCGAATTACGAGTCTCTTTTTAGAAGTTTCTTTGTACTCCCCTTTCACACCCGTCATTTTCTCCAATCGCCTTACTATTTCCAGATCCGGCGATGTCCTTCCCGATGTATAGTTCTCTATCATGCCCCTAGATTTTAGGCCCAGAGCTGTACTCAACTTTCGCGATCCCATCTGTGTCTTGCCTTTGACATTCACAAAGAATTCTCTCTGTTTTTCCTTGGAAACGAATAGAGCCCTCATAATTAAATATTTTGTTTAAGTTTTGTATAAATAGCTTTAGCTAGCGAACGGAAAGTGAAAAGTGTCTATTGACCCGCAAGAAGCCTTTCCGCGTCCCTTCTTCCTATATCCCTGCGATAATGCAGATTATCGCCTTCTACAGATATCCTACTCATCGCATCATATGCCCTGCCGCGGGCTTCGAGAACATTACTTCCTTCGCCAACAACCATAAGCAGCCTGCCGCCATCCGCATAAAATTTTCCGTCTCGCATGGAAATTCCCGCACTATAAAATCTCACATTCGGCATAGACGCTGCTTCCTTTATTCCATAAATTTCCCTGCCTCTTACGCTAGAATAGTCGCCCGGATAACCTTTCGAGACGCCGACAACTCCCACTCTTGATTTTTTGTCTTTTAGCGATATGGATTTTTTGAGGTTGCCATTCATTGCATCAATGACCAAATGGGGATAATTAAGAAGCGACGGCAAGACTAATTGGGCCTCAGGATCCCCCCAACGCGCATTATACTCTATGGCCCAGGGTTCCTTTCCTACTAGTATGCCTCCTGCATATAGGATTCCCTGATATGAGTAGCCCTCGTCATTCATGCCCCTTATTGCTTTTTTGAACAACCCTGCATCTATGGCATCTTCTATACCCATGGTGACCATCGCAGGAGAATTTCCTCCCATGCCGCCTGTCTGTTCACCCTTATCGTCATCCTGAGATAGTTTATTGTCATTGGCATTGCCAAGAAATAGATAATCACTGCCGTTGACAAGAGCAAATGAGGAAAACTCCTCTCCGGAAAGCGCATCCTCTATGACAAACCTGCTTCCTGAGATGCCGAAAGTTTTCATGGCATATATTCGATCTATTGCCTCCTCCAGATTTCCTGCGAACAAGGCGCCTTTGCCTTGAGCAAGCCCTGATGCTTTTACATATACCGCCTTGGCCGGGTCGTTCCTGTATATCCTTCTCACATACTCTATCGCATCTTTATCGGAATCAAAGACACGATATTCAGGATGCGGTATTTGATGCCTTCTCATGAAATCCCTGGATTTTCCCTTGTCCGCTTCTATCCATGATTGTTCTTTAGTAGGGCCGAACGCATTGTAGCCCGCGACACGGAGTTTATTGACCGTGCCTGCAGCGATTGCATCATCCTGTGCCACATCTATTATATGATGCCTTCGGTGACCTATATGGCTTCTTACAACGTCAAGTATTGAATCAGGATCTTTCAGGTTTCCGCGTTTATCAATAATGACTTCTTTATTCCTGTTGTAAGCTATGCCCTCATTTCCCGGGGTAACGATTATTTTTTTAACGTCAGGATGAGCCTCCCATGCCTCAGAAATCGCATGCCCTCGCCCGCCCGCTTCGATAATAACTACTGTCAGATCTTCGGCCATGGTTTTACATTCCAAAGAAACCTTTTATCTTCTGTGATTTTCTTAATGCTATGCGCTTTGTTGAAAAACTATCTGCCGTTACTGGCATACCTAAAGAAAAACTGCCTGCATCATATCAGGTGCTGGGCCATATATTCCTTGCCAAAATGCTCCGCCTTAATGAAGGCGAAAAGTCAGCGGTGGCGAAGAGCATAATGGAAATCTTGCCGTGCGTCAAAACCGTCTGCGATATCTCTGCTGTTACAGGAGAACTAAGGCAGCCCATGATTACAAAGATTGCAGGCAACGGCACAGAAACAATCGTTAAAGAAGCCGGCATAATCTACAGGCTCGACGCTGCAAAAATCATGTTTTCCAAGGGTAATCTGACCGAAAGAAAACGTCTTTTGAGTTCGATTATGCCAGAAGAAACCGTCATAGACATGTTCGCCGGCATAGGGTATTTTACCATCGGCATTGCGAAAAAAGCGAAGCGCGTCATCGCCATCGAAAAGAATCCTGACGCATTTCACTATCTTGAAGAAAACATAAAACTGAACAAGCTTGGCAACGTGCAAGCAATCAACGCAGACAACCGCGAAGTCTTGATACCTGAGAAAGCAGACAGGATAATCATGGGATATTTTCCGGGAACAGAGAAATTCCTTAAGATCGCCCTAACGATGGCGAAGAGCGGCACAATAATACACTATCATGATATATGCGATGAAAGCGAACTTTGGGGGGATGAACTCCGGAAAATACATCATGAAATAGGAGATTTCCATGTCATATCAAAGAAAAAAGTCAAGGACGTTGCACCGAGAAGGGTTCATTATGTCGTGGATTTGAAAATTATTTAAGAAATTAAATTTCTCTTAGCGCTTCTTGTATAGATTTTTCAAATATATATCTTATTATGCGCCTTTCTACGGATCTATATACTTCAGACTCTATCAGAACCGAAACTGGTGCGTTTCCGTAAGTGCGCTTGTATTCTCTTAGAATATCCGCAGCTGCCCTAGCCTGTGCTTGATAGCTAAAATTTCTTCTTTCAAGAATGTCATTATGGTCTTGGAATTGTGCTTTTAGTATTTCTGAACGTCTTCTCTCATCTTGCATCAATCTATCCAATGATTTATGTTCTCTAGAATATGATATACCTATCAAAGTAGGTACGCCTTCTACAGACATTGGATAATCCGCTATCCAGCCTCTTTGATGCTGGAGTAAATGAGTTACTTCATGCGCAAGTCCAGCAATTTTATCTGTGTCGTCTAATAAATCAAAATTAGGAGTAACAATAATATCCCCTTCAAAAAACGTATTGAGATATTGAAAAGTAGGATGATTTACAATCTTATATGTCATTTCATTTATAATACCATCGACTATACATTCAGTGTCGATTATAAATTCATGTGCCAGATGCCTATATTCTTCAACCCTTTGCAATTCCTCCAAAGCTTCTTGCGTTACACGTATAACACTTTCTCTGTTGATCGGCAATCTATTAACCGTTGCAAAAGCAGGATGATAATTGATTTCCATAAACTTTGAAGTCGGTATTTCTACCAAACGTGTGTCTGGCAATTCAACGCCTGCATTAGACTTATACCACTCCCTGGCTTCATCATATAACGACTCCAATGTTCGTGCCACCAATAGTTCAACTCCAGATATTATTAAAGAAAGTCATTTAATCTTTATTTTACCATGTATGGATATGAAACCCTTCCAAGTCGGCATTATAGCGGGATTTGTTGTCGCCGCTGTATTTCTTGCAAACACTATGCTTACTCCGCCTACAGGGCATGCGGTCAAGATTGACTACGATGCATTTACGCAATGTCTTGCAGACAAAGGCGTCAAATTCTACGGAACATACTGGTGCAAGGAGTGCACAGAGCAGCAGAAGGAATTCGGGCTGAGCTGGCAGAATATCAATGCCACTGACTGCGCCATGGAAATCAATAATCCTGGAATATGCAGCGATGCAGGCGTGAACAAATACCCGACGTGGGAATTTGCTGACGGCACAAGGAAACAGGGAAGATTAAGTTCAGCAGAATTGGGCGCGCTCACCGGATGCCCGCTTGAGAAGTAGAGTTTATTAACTCCGCACGGCATATTCTTTGCATGGAAGCCGTAGCCGTAGGCTCTGCGTTCGTGGACATGTTCATCTACGCGAAGGCCAAAAAAATAAAAAACGGAGGCCGCACTTATCTTGCGTATCCTGCAGGCGGCAAGATGCTTGCTGAAAAAATTGAGTTTCATGCAGGCGGAGGCGGCGCGAATGTTGCCGCAGGCCTTTCCAAGATGGGAATCAAAACCTCGTTTCTCGGGATTCTTGGCGATGATTACGGCAAAAATATAATATGGCATTCGCTTCTGGACCACAAAGTGAAGTTTGCGGGTGCTGTGAAACATGGAGCCTGCGGCTATTCCATAATTCTTGACGGCGACGGAATTGACCGCTCGATAATCGGAAGCAGGGGCATGAATGACAGCCTTTCAGT
Source organism: Candidatus Aenigmatarchaeota archaeon (assembly GCA_018304585.1). GTDB lineage: Archaea > Aenigmatarchaeota > Aenigmatarchaeia > GW2011-AR5 > GW2011-AR5 > JACQID01. Next base: position 18,358 of record JAGVVY010000017.1, read on the forward strand.
CCGCAATTCAAAGCCCGCTCTGAAAGCAAGGTGGCTGTGTTTTTCTTCCATGCTTGGCGAATCCTTAAAGACGCAAAAGAAACTGGCGGAGGCCGCAAAAAAGAAAGGAATAAAAATAGCGTATAATCCAAGCCTCTATATGATAGGCAAAGGAATCTTGGAAATAGTAAAGAATTGCCATGTCCTTTCCCTGAACAAAGAGGAAGCCGAGGCGCTTTCCCGCATAAAGAACGATAGGGAAAGGATCATAAAGAAAATCCATGGAATGGGCCCTGAGATAGTCTGCATGACAGATGGAGCAAAGCCGTCGTATTGCTATGACGGAAAGCTCTACAAAATACAGCCTAAGCACACAAGAACGACAGAAAGAACCGGCGCAGGAGACGCTTTCTTCTCCGGATTTGTCGCATCCCTGATAAGAAACAAAAGTATTGAGCAAGCCCTGAAGATAGGAACGGCAAACGCGCAGAGCACTATACGCAAGATAGGCGCCCAGAACGGCCTGCTGACCATGCGGCAGGCAATCCGCAAGGGAAAAAGCTATCGCGTCACAGTTCTATGATCTTCCGGAAGCCTTCTGCGTCCAAAGAGGCGCCGCCCACAAGAAGCCCGTCGCAGACGGAAAGCATCTCTTTTGCATTCGATGCAGTCACGCTTCCTCCATAAATAACGCTGCATTTATGCAGGGCTTTTATGAAAGAAACCGCTTCTGCAATTTCCGCAGCTTTCGCAGTGAGCCCGGTGCCTATGGCCCATACGGGCTCGTAGGCTATGACAATATTCTTTTCATTGGCTCCCATGAGGCCTTTCCTAAGCTGGGTCTCGAGCGTCCTGTTCCGGTCCTGCCCCCCGGCTTCGCCGACGCACAGCAAGACTTTCAATCCCGCGTTTTGGGCGGCCCTGACCTTCTTGCCGATTATTTCATCCGTTTCCCAGAGCGCCCGCCTTTCTGAGTGCCCGACAAGGGCATAGTCCGCGAATTCCTTGACCATTACAGGCGATATCTCGCCTGTATATGCGCCCTTCTCCTCATAGAAAACATTCTGGGCGCCGGAATGATGACGGCCAATGATGGAACTGACGGCAGGAAGCGCAGTGAATGACGGAAATATTATTACAGTGTTCTTATCCGAAATTTCAATACGCCTGAGAAAATCCTCCGCCTCCTTCGATGACTTATTCATCTTCCAGTTAGCTGCAATTATCTTGTTCATCTTAACCGAGCACCGTTTCAACGTCCTTCTTTATCCTGTCCATACCGAGTATCTTTTCCGTGACGCGCATCGATTCTTCCTTGGCCATCAGGCCTCCCTGCGCCACGATGGCATCAATGTTCTCGGCTACGACTACGGATTCTTGGGGCACTACTATGCTAAAGAAAACCGTATTGCCTTCTGCCATCACGCTGTTGGATATCATGACAGGCATGTAAAGGTCGTATCTCTTAAGTCCAAGATCCCTTGCGACCTCGATGATCTGCGATGTGGAATCAGCCTTCGCTACGATTACCCTGTTCTCGGCCTTCAGGACCTTGATTATTTCCTCTTTAGACGGCTCGCCGTCGAAATGAATATAGAGCGAATTGACGTGGGCCAGCGTATGGGGAGCCTTGAAAGCAAGGCTTGTCATAGGCACATCGATTATCGTGTTCACGTCATGAGAATGGTGGCTGTTGGCCTTCCAGTCTATGGAATTGATCTGCGATCCCTTGACGTCGTCCGGATCCGCGCCTCGCCTGATGAGAAAGCCGTTCACGCGCTTGATTTTGAACCTTTCCTGAAGCGGCTTCAGCACGCGGCAGAAGCTTGTCGTGTTGCAGCTCACGACACGTATGAATTTCTCGTTTCTGGCCGCGTCGAAATTCGAGCGGGCATTAAAGCTCTTGCCTATCGAGTCGTCTTCGCCTCCCTGAAATATCGCGGGCTTGCCGAGCTTTTCATAAAGCGCCCGGTTTGCAGCGCCTTTCCCGTCTGCAGAAGCATCTACGACTATGTCACAAGCCTTTATCATTTCTTCGACAGTGCCCCCGACCTTGATTCCTTTCTTCTCAAAGTCCGCTGTCTTCTCGGCAGGAACGTAAATGCCGTAGCCGAGTCTTTCGGCCATCTTGGCGTGATTATCAGGGGTGTATTTTGAAATTCCGATAAGCTGCATCTTCGGATGCATTGCCACGGCGTCAGCCACCCTCTTTCCTATGGTCCCGTAACCGTTAACGCACACTTTCATTTTATCCACCTCGGACTTTGATCATTTGTTTTACATCAAGGACGTCCATTACCGGAAGCCTTCCCTGCATCAGGAATTCCAGCGTTGCGCCGCCGCCTATTGAAAGCAGCGAAAAATTCCTGTCATAGCCGAACTTTCTTACCATTGAAGACGTGTCTCCGCCCGCGGCAACGGTCACCGTGCCGCCTGCCGTTGTCTTGGCTATCGCCTTGGTTATCTCCAGGCTTCCTGCGGCAAATACCGGATTCTCGTACCACCCTACAGGGCCGGAAAGAACTATGGTGCCTCCGTCAGAAAGCTTGTTCTTCCATTCGTTCACTGTCTTTTCTCCTATGTCTGCTGCCATCATGCCGCTTTCTATGCGTTCCACTGTTTTTATGCCGTCATTGGATTTGATAACATGGTCGATAGGCAACATGACCTCTATTCCGTTCTTCTGGGCTTTTGAAAATATTTCATTTGCCATCTTCATATGGTCATATACCTGTTCTTCTTCTATAAATGAATCCCCTATCACACTACGCATGTCAATTATGGAAGGCGTTGTTGCCCCAAATTTTCTGGCTATTATGAAAGGGTAAGCTATTGCTCCGCCTATCATGACCGTGTCCCCGCGCTTCATGTTATCCATGAGCTTGCTAGCAACCGTTATCTTGGAGACTATTCCCGGCTTGGTCTCAACCTTTTTGCCTGCTATTATAAAAATGAAAGGCTTCCTGCCCTCCTTGAGCAGATTTTCAGAAACCGCCTTGAGGTAAGTAACCTCCTTCTTGAACTGCACGCCCATGACTTTTATCTTCACGTACTTCGTTATCGGCCCTACAGTAGCGTTGCCGAGCCTGTGCGCCTGCGCAAAGCCGTCCTGCACATAGATTTCGCCAAGCGAAGCGATAGATTTTGCAAATTCCTCATCCCCCTTGTTTTCTTCGGGCCAGAACCGCAGGTTATCGAGAAGCACCGCTTCGCCGTCTTCCATGCCCTTTTCCATGTATTCTTTCGCGCGCTTCACGTAATCGCCGTACGGAATTATCTTCCCGCCGTTCACCGCCGGCAGGAAGTGCACGCGCTCGCGGAACAGACCGTAAAGGAAGTTCGCGGCAGGGCGCATGGACAGGGATGGATCGTAGCCTTCGGGCCTTCCGGCATAGCACATCAGTATTATCCTTTTCGCGCCCAGTTTCTTCAGCGCCCTTATCGTGCCTTCGGACGCCTCTATTCTTAAACTGTCCTGTATGTTGCCCTCCTTGTCAAAGGCGTCGAATGACACGCGGACAATCGCGTTCTTTCCCCTGATCTGCTGATCCTTGAGATCGTCCACGCACATCAGTTCGCTCATATTGCATCCCTCATGGAATTTTTCACGAACATAACGCTTCCGCCCCTTATTATGACGGAATGAACTTCCGCTTCGCCGCAGGATTTCTGCACCCCCTTGAGGAAACTGCCTTCGGTCACGCCGGATGCAATAAATACGGATCTGTCGTCCTTGACCATGTCGTCCATGGGCATTATCCTGCCCTTGATTATTTCTTCCGGCGTTCCGTGCTTTCTTGCGCGATTGATTTCATCGTTATTGCGGAAGACCATCCGTCCTTCCATATATCCGCCCATAGATTTGATTGCAGAGGCGGCAAGCACGCCTTCCGGGGCTCCGCCTGTTCCCATCAGCAAATCGGACGTGCCCATGCAAGTTCCTATAGCGCCGTGCACGTCGCCGTCTCTTATGAGCATGACGCGGCAGCCGGTTTTTCTTAACGATGCCATCAGTTCCTTGTGCCGATCCCTGTCAAGAACCGTGACCCGGACTTCGCTGACCGGCTTCTGCAATGCACGGGCTGCGGCCTTGACGTTTTCTTCTGCGCTAAGGGCCAGCGAAACTTTTTTGCCTATGGAAGGGCCGGCAACTATTTTCTCCATGTAAGTATCGGGCGCCTGAAGCAGCATGCCGCGCGACGCCGCTACCAGAACCGATAAAGAGCCGTAATCGCCGCGCGCTGTTATATCCGTCCCTTCCAAGGGATCCACGGCAATATCCACGGCATTGCCGCCCTTGCCGAGTTTCTCGCCGATGTAAAGCATGGGCGCTTCGTCCCGCTCGCCCTCGCCTATGACTATCCTGCCGTCGAAATCCATGGCGTTCATGGCCTCGCGCATCGCCTTGACTGCTGCAGCGTCCGCTGCCTTCGAGTCGCCCCTGCCTATCCATTCATATGAAGCTATGGCAGCCCTTTGCGTTGCATTCAGAAGACCATGCAGTATCTCATTGTCCATTCTTTTCATCCTGCCAGAGTTTTACGAATCCGGAATAATTATCCCCTATCATCCGCACCGCATCGCTTCGCGAAAACCTGCCGTTCTTGTAGCCCTCAAGCGGTTCCCAGAATATCGTCCTGCCGACGGCAAAGCCGATTATGCCGGGAATCTTCGCGCCTACCTTGAGCCATTCGGCGACTTTTTCCCTGCTCTCGCCGCGGCCAAGCGTCACGACCCATGCATTCCTGCCGCCCGCTTTCGCCTGCGCGACAAGGCCGCGGGAATCTTCCGACTTGTCAACGCCTTCAAGCTTCCAGATATCCGGCTCTATTGCATAATCCTGTATCATCTTCATGGTCCTTACCATGAGCTTCGGCCTTAATTCTGCGTCGTATTTCTCCTTGCCGCCTGCCATTTGTTTTTCCGTCGCCGGAACAAGCAGCTCAAAAAGCAATTTTCTTCCGGAAAGTTTGAGGTAATTATCCAGCTTCTTTAATTTCTCCATCTGCCGTAAATTGACTTCGTCGTTTCCTTCCGGATTGAATCTGACAAGCACTTTCACATACTCCGGATTAAATTTCTGTATATGCACCGGGAAAGCCGAGCCGTAATCAAAGTCAAACTCATCCTGGCCGGATTTTTCGCAAGGCATGGCGAATGTTATGCCGTTTTTCTTGGCATCCTCGAGTATCCCCGACCCGAACTGCTCATCGACAAGTATGCCCCTGCCCTCTTTTTTGCCTTTGACGGACTGAACAAATCCTTCGTAAATCATCTTCTTGTAATCACAGATCGTTTTTGTTTCCTCCTGAGTCGGCTCCCTTCCCTTTATCCCGAACATCTTCTCGAGGAACGAGCCCCTGTGGTCGAACGCCAAAATCAACAGTTCCATCTGAACACCTCTTTCATACTTTCTCATACTTTCGGCCTGCAAATATTTAAAAATATCTAAAGCATGTCCGCGCCTTCCAGCTCCCGGGGTATCGCGCAAACGCCCGAAAAGGCGCAGGAAACCGAAGTTACGGACTCTTTCTGAGCGGCTATTTGCGCTTCGCTTTCGCTGCCGTAAGTTATCAGGATCCTGTCAAGATCCTTGGGCGCATAAGCGCCGTAGTCCTGATTTTCCTCGCCGTTCACCAGCATACGTAACTTTGAAGCGTTGCCGTTGCAATAGCTTTCCGTTTCCGTAGCAAAACACGTTGAATTGAACCCAATGCCCAGCGACGCGAAGAAATCCGCGATCAGGGCGCGACGGCCTTCAAGATGCATAACGTAGCCGCCGTAGACGTTGTTCACGTGCAAGTGAATATTATGGTCCTTGTAATCGTATTTCTCCCTGGCAAAGTCCATTTCGTTGCCGTTGATGAAAACCTTGAAATCGGCATGCGCATGATAAAATTCGTTTTCGATGCCGGTTTGCGGCATTTGGGGCAAGGCAGGCGCCTGTCCTTCTGCGACTGCGTTGCCTGTAACGACGGAAAGGGCATATATCGCAAGAAATCCCGCTACAATGCCCGTGACAAGATAGAATTTCATTTTTTCACTACCACATCAGTCCGGTATTTCCATATCCTCGGCCCATATGGCAAGACCCGGACTGTTTTGAATACTGTCCCGTTGAGCTTGCCTGCAATATCTTTCTCCCGCTCCTTTAATTCTGTTTCGGCTGCGAAAAAATAAACGCTTGCAATGCCGCCCCGCTTCAGAACAGACAATGCCTCGGCCAGGAACTCTTCGCTTGTTTCCGGAAGCGGCATAAGAACCCTGTCAAAACTATCCTTATATGCCATGTGCTTCTCCCTGACGTCCCCTAACACGGCTTCAATATTGGCAGTCTTATTCAGGATCATATTTTTCCTGAAAGATTCCACGGCATCTGGATTTATCTCTATTCCGACGCAACGCGCTAGCCGCGCCTTTTTTGCCATTAAGATGGGCAGAGCGCCTACGCCGGCAAAAAATACCATTACTGCATCCCCTTCGCGGACATCTGCTGCGACGCGTGCCCGTTCCGTGGCTTCTCTCTGCGAGAAATATGCCTTGCGAGGATCTACAAAGAAACGGCAGCCATTCTCAATATGCATGACTTCAGTCTTGCGCGAGCCCGCGATGATTTTTAGCGTGCGGGTGCGATAGACTCCCTTTCTTGGGGATGCCTTCTCAAGGACGGTTTTCACATTAGGATGCTGTTCCATCAGAGCTTCTGCTATGAGCTTTTTCTTTTTCCGCAATTCTTCAGGAATCTCTATTATGGCAACCGCCTTGTCGCGGCTGCCGATAACGTCAAAAGAAGAAGGCACCAACGCAACTTCGCTTTTTCCCAATTTCTTTATCAAAAGGTCGCGCAGCGACATTATCCTAATTGCCAGCGATGCTTTAAAACGCCACGATGCCATTTCATAAGATGGTTGCCGAGACCGGAATATTGCTTGGCATTCTTGCCATGATAGGGTTCGGCCTTAACAACGCATTGGTTCAGAATGTCGTGAAGAAGGCAGGCCAACTGAACGTCATGGTATACCAGTCGTTGATAAGCGCGGCGTTGCTTGTCCCGGCATTTCTGCTATATCCTGCAGGTTTCATATTGTCAATAGAGCATATAATCATGGCCATGGGAATAGCCCTTCTTGGCGTTGCGCCATTGTTCACGTTCTATAAGGCTTTGGAAGTTGGCAAAATAGGCGTCATCGTGCCTGTTGCCAATTCTGCCGGGGTGTTTACTGCGATATTTTCCGTCCTGCTTCTCGGGGAGGCGCTCGCCGGCTTGCAACTTCTCGCAATAGCCGCTATAATTCTTGGCGTAATACTCGTGTCTCTTAAGCCGGGAGACCTAAAGAACGGCCACGCAGGCGTACATTATGCCCTTATTACGTCTGTTCTATGGGGCGCATATTTCTTCCTTCTCAAGTACCCTGCTTCCGGCATGGGACCGATGTTTACAGCAATTGTAACGCAGGCGGGCGTAGGGCTCTTTGCGGCGCTTATCGCAATCAAACAAGGCAAACTCAAGCGCATAAACGGGAAAGCCGCAACGGGCCTATTCACAGTCAGTCTTCTTGCAGCTGTAGGCGTGGGCGCGTATAATGCCGGCATAGTTGCAGCGGACGTGAGTATAGTAGGGCCGCTTGCATTCGCAGCTCCTGTAATCAGCGTCCTTTATGCGCGTTTCTTCCTCAAGGAGGAGCTGGACATGCACCAGTATCTTGCGCTCTTTCTGATAGTGGCCGGCATAATCGCGTTATCGCTTTGATTTAAGGATTAGCGGCAAATGTTATGGTGCAGAAGATAATCGGCATTGTCGGGCGGATCGGAGCCGGGAAGGACACCGTTGCCGAGTACATCGCAAGAAAATACCGATACGCAGTCGTGGCGTTCCGTGATGCGGTAAAGGACGCGACTGAAAAGGAAGGGCTTGAAGCCACGAGGGCCAATATGCAGGCCGTGAGCAAAAAATACCGCGACCGCTACGGGGCCGGTTATTTCACGGGCATAATCCTGAAAAAAATAGACCAAAACGGACCAAAGGTCATTGTCAAGGAGATGCGCACCGACGGCGACGTGCTGCCGCTCAAGAAAACGTTCCCTGGGATGAAGATAATACTTGTGCATGCGGACGCGGAGAAGCGGTTCGAGCGCATGTTCGCGCGCGGCAGGCCCGGAGACCCCCAGACGCTTGAGGAATTTGAAAAACAGGAAAAGCGGGAGGAAGAGCTGGGCTATACTCAGGCTCTGGAATATGCGGACTTCACGGTAAAGAACGACGGGACACTGGGGGAGCTCTACGAAAAGATTGATAAGCTTTTCAAGACAACCGAATACGACGAGTGATGCAATGAAAATAGTTCTTCTTGGGATGGCAGGCTCCGGAAAAGGCACGCAGGCATCCATGCTTTCGGAAAAATACGGCGTGCCCCACATATCGATGGGCGACCTCCTCAGGGAGGAAGTGAAGAGCGATTCGCCTATAGGGCAAAAAATAAAGGAAATAATAAATGCCGGCAGGCTCGTGCCCGACGAGCTTACGGTAAACATTCTCAAGGGTCGGCTTTCCCGCAGCGACTGCTCAAAAGGCTTCATTCTTGACGGGTTTCCGCGCAACGTGCCGCAGGCCGAGATGCTCGGCAAGAAGTTTGACGCAGCCATACTCTTGGAACTGGACGATTCCATTGCCGTGAAAAGGCTGTCCGGCAGGCGGCAGTGCCGCGAGTGCGGGAAGATATATCCGCAGGGGAACAAGTGCAGCGCCTGCGGCGGCCCGCTTTACCAGCGGGACGACGACACGCCCGATGCGATAAAGAAGCGCCTTGAGATATTCCACAACGACACGAAGCCGCTGATCGCATACTATAAAAAAGAGGGAATTCTGAAGACTATTGACGCGTCGCAGGCCGTGGACGCGGTTTTCAGCAACATCCGGAACGCACTGGAGTGATTATTTCATTCGTCATGAACCGGCATGTTTCCGTGCCAGTATGCCATATTGACCGATTGATATACTTCTTCCATCGACAAGACGCCCAGAAGCACAGACGGCCTGTCGCCTCTCCGCTTTTTCGTTCCTTTTGTCCCGGCCCTATGATGTATCGCTCCGTCCTTGACCTTGATGTTCATGCCCGCTTCCCTGAGGCTATCGAGATACCTCTCCCACGTTTCCCTTCGCAGCTGCCACAAGGAAGCCGAGGGATCGGCATAAATCTCCATGCCGGCAGCCGCCGGCCCGCCAAGGCTGATCCTGAAATACCCGCCTATTGGGCGCAAGCTTGTAGCGGCATATTCCATGACAGAAATTATTGCCAGTTTATAAAAACGGCTTCCCCTTCCTTTATCCCGGAATCTTTGTTCACTTCGAGCACGAACATCGCCTTTTCCTTCGGAGTGTACGGCTCGCACGCCGCGGCGCACGGCTCAAGGGACGTAACGTCCACGACGCGGAAATCGGACGATACGAATATTATGTCCAGCGGGATCGGAGTGTCTTTCATCCAGAAGGAATGATAATCCTCGTCTGGAAAAATGAAGAGCATGCCCTGCCCTTCGGGCAGCGACTGGCGATGCATCAGGCCGGTTTGCCGCTCGCCAAAGGCGTCGGCTATTTCCACGCTGTAGGTATGGTTGCCTACCGATATGGGCGTCGCGGCCGTTCCTGTATCGCCGGACGACAGTTCAATCAAGAACGCAATCAACGACAAAAACATGATCAAAACAAGCCATTTCATGGGACTTATTGGCGGCGGGAGGTTAAATTTCCGGGTAACCCCCTTCACCAAACGATGCATTATGGTTAGCATCATAATAAATATGGGGGCATTAATCCTATTTATGGGGTAAAATAAAACTGTTACCCAAACTTTAAATATCCGTACTTCCATATAGTATCAGGTGATGATATGGAAACAGCGGTTATTGCCGACGAGCGCGGCCGGGTTACACTGGGAAAGGATGTGGCCGATAAATATGGCAAAAAGTTTGCCATGGTGAAGATGCCCAGGGAAATAGTGCTGATTCCCATTCCGGACGACCCTCTCAAGTCACTGCAGGAAGAGGGCAAGAAGATTCCGGCTCACATGAGCGTCAAAGACATGAAACGCATTGCACTGGAAGAAGCGTAGGGAAAAATAAGAGGCGATAGATGTGCCGTACGCGGACACGAGCTTCCTTTTAGCCGTGATTAAGGAGAGCGACTGGCTGAAGAAACCGGCAACAGCGGAGTTTGAAAAACTAAAGGGAAAGCTCTGGACTTCTTCTTCAGCGGTGATAGAGATTATGCTTGTAGGCGCTAGGCTTGGCATGAATCTTGACAACCTGATAGTATCGTTATACGAGCTTGTTGACGTCGTGGACATGCACAGGGACATACCTCTTACGGCTTCCTACTTCATGCAAAAATATGGCATGAACGTCTTTGACGCTTTCCATGCGGCTTCCGCAGGCGGGGATGAAATTGTCACGTCGGACAGTATATTCGCCAAGGTCGGGCCGAAGACCATATATATCGGCAATGCCAAGTGAACGCCAAGAATCTGCGATATGCCGGCTCACCGCTTCTTACTGTCTCTTATCATGGCATATATCGCTATTGCCGGCAGTATGAGCAGGGAGCATGCGACCAATGCGGCCTGCGGGCCGTAAGAGTCGGCTATCCAGCCTCCCAGAAAGAGCGCGATTATGTTATGGAAATACGATTCGCGCAGAGGATAATGCAGCGCTCCTACCGAGGCGATGAGCAGGAATATCAACATGGCAAACATATACGTTGGGACAAAACTAATGGAAAAATACAGCACGCTCATAGCTCCTACCGAAATCATCAGCGCGGCCTTTCGGGAGCCCGCGGCCTCTGCGAATTTCCGGCTGAAAACGGAAAACGCCATGCCGGCCAGCGAAGCCGCGGCAAACAGGGGGCCGAAATAAGACAAGGGCATGCCCATATCCTTGAGGAAAGGCTGCCATGCTATTTCGCCAATGGAAAGGAACGCCAAGAATGCCGTTCCTAAGACAACGTAGAGAACTACTCCGTGGTTCACGATATACTTCGCGCCTTTGACGCTTTCGCGCATTGTATGGGCCAATAGCTTCGTCACTTTCACGTTGCGCGGCATAAAATGCTCCTTTCCGAAAACAAGGGCGAAAATGCCGCCGGCAAATGTAAGGATACCGGTGATAATCCACAGCATCGCAAGGCCGAATTCGGCCACGAAGAAACCGGATGCAAGGAATCCAACCAATGTCCCGGCAAGGCTGAAGGCGTGCGCCCTTGCCATAGCTGGATGGACGAGCTTTCTTCCGCCTTCGCGCTTTGCGTAGTCCACAAGCCACGCGTCCCATGCACCCGTTGACAGCGTGTTCGCGGCCTGCATGAAAAATGCCAGGACTGTTAATGTGACAAAGCCGCCGGCAAACGGCACGGCCACCAAGGACAAGCCTACAAGAAAAAAGCTCAGCACGACTGAAACTTTCCGGCCGTATACGTCAGCCACAACGCCGGTCGGGACTTCAAACAATATCGAAGCAACGAATGACGCGGACATCAAAATGGAAATCTGCGTGAACGAAAGGCCTATGCCGGAGAAGTATATTATCCAGTACGGCAGTATGAGCGCTGCCGCTCCTTCAAGGAAATTTATCATGTAAAACGTTCCCATGACGCGGAATTCTTCGGGAAAATTCATCTTACTCGCCAATCGTATGCAAGAACCGTTCCAGATAAGCAATCATGTCCTTCTCAAAGCGTTTCGCTGTCGGGTTCTCGGCCATGTTTGTCATGTATCGCCTGAAATAGGCAAAGTCATCGTCTGAAAGCCCGCTCCTTTGAAGAAACCGGCCGGCTTTTACCAGCGCCTCTGAGGCATTGAGACCGTGCCTTTCCATGTTGCTGACGGCAAACGAGTTTCTCAGTAGCATTGCTCCGTTTTCCCTCGCCTTTTTCCTGCCCCGCGATTCTGAAGGCGCATCAATGGCCCATTCTGTAAAGAACGATTCGAGAACTCCCAATGTTATTATAGGGTTGCGCCTTATTACGCGGAAAACTATGTCGTCCGCATACAAGTCCTGTATATGGTTTACTGCCGTATGGAGGGCCTGCACGATCCCGGTATTTTCACTGCGCGCCAAAAGTATATGCGCGAATAAGCTGTCAAGAAGCGCGTTATCATGCGAAGGATGCTTCTCTATATTCCTGCGTACGTGAGAAAGCTCGTGGAGAAGAAGGCCGTAGAGCATCGGCGATTTCAAGGCGTTTCCAGAAACTACAACGGCATGTCCGCTTCCCTTTCTCATGGTATGGCCCATGTAAGGGAGCGCATTATCGACTTTAAACTCTATATCAACGTCTATCGGGAAGCCCGCTTTTCTCAGGAGCTCAAGCGACTCTTTTGCGGCGTCGTGAAGAACTACGGCCTTATTTTTGCCCATAAGAATTAATTCTGTTTCGGGGCTTAAATACCGGCTTGATCTCCCGAACGCATATACAACCCTTGGAAATTATATGATCAAGCAGCTTTCTGCGTTTCATTAAATCTCTATGGATAGCTTTCCTTTAATACCTCGTAACCAAGAAGCTCCTTATTGGTCATCTCGCGATTAGTTTCAAGGACGAGCTTGAGCGCCTCTTTCAAATTTTCTTTCGCTTCTTCCAGATTCTCGCCCTGAGTGTTCACACCGGGTATTTCTTCAATATAGGCAATATAACCTTCTTTTACTTTCCTGTACACTGCAATGAGACCGCTTATTTTTTCCGTCTTCATAATTACTTCCCTGTTTTTCATTACCGTTTAGAGCTTAAATAAGTAACATAAAAAAGGGCGAAATTTTATCTGCAATTATATTTTGCTGCCGGAGACTATAGTGCAAGACGGCTTGTAGCTGTGTTTGCTTACGGGTTTGGTTTTTTGTAGGACGAACGTGGGCTGTGGGTGATTGGATAGTAGTCTACTCAAGAAATAGATTTATGCGGTTTCAAATTTCGCTTCTACAGGTATATTGAATCCTTTTTCTTTTTCAGACCTTTTCTCAAAATTAAGTATTGTGAAGCCGACAACTTTACCTCTCTTATCTTTCCTTACTATGATATCATTTCCTATTTCTTCTGATTTCGCCTTCCTCGGCTTGCCTATTGAGATGTCTAAAACATCTCCTTCATCGTCATAGAAGAATCTCATTTTTTCCATATAATGACGCCTTTCTTGATTATGTTTGCTATGTATGCTGTAATTATAAAGCCATGATTGTTTAAGACCTTTACGACAACTACAATATATTCTTTCTCGCCGATACTTCTGTAGTATAACAGTACATTTTTGTCGTAAACGCTTTCTTGTATGAAATCCGCATGTGTCGCGGTCTTTCTTATATCGTTTTCTTTTCCTTCTAATTCGGGATGTCTCAGAATAATGTGCAAATACCTTTCTTTTGTAAACGTAATTTTCTTTCCAAGAACACAAGTGACTTCATCCATAATAGATTTTATAGAATAGCACTTTTAAATGTAAACCTCTGTATATTCCTATCGATAGGGTTCGTGGCTGTGTTTGCTTACGGGTTTGGTTTTTTGCAGACGAATCGTGGGTTATTGGTGGTTTAGTTGTAGTTTCTGTCGTGTAGCCTACTCGCCAATTATTTTGTAAATTTGAATATTAGTGTAGCAATAATTGTATATGTTATTGAAACTGCCAAAAAATCTGTGTCAAACGGATTTCTAATGAATATGCATAAGATAATGCGGTAGAAGTAAATCCTATCAAAAATCCTGTAACAACTCTGGAGAAATTATTTCCGTTAAAAATTTTAAAACCATCAGAGCCTAACATGCCATGAAATTAGGCTCTGATAAAAGCCGCTAAAATTATCAGCATAAATACTTTCAAGATGCTTTGTAAGCCCTTTTCGATCCTCTTGGCCCATTCATTTCTTTGATAAGTTTAACCGCAGATTTTCCAGTCGTATATTCCCATTTTCTATTATTTCCAATGGCATTTCGCATCTTTGTTGAAGACAGAGGTCCGGCTCTTTCAAAAACCCTTGATTTTTACATTGTTCTTCATCATTTCCGGAAGCGTTGATTTCTCATCGGAGAAGAAAACAACTCTTTTAAGCCTATACGGCAAGAAAGTCATTCTATGGGCCTGTAGTCTAGCTTGGTAGGATCCGGCCTTGGGGTGGCCGAGGCCTGTGTTCAAATCACAGCGGGCCCATGCTTGCGTTCATTTCCGGCAAATCTGTCCAAATCAAGAATATTTAATGCGCCAAACGGCGCTGAATTAATTAAGCGCTTGATCGGAACATAATTCATGAAAAAATACGGTAAAGAAAACCACAGGCTGATGACAATCTGGGCCGCGGATTGTGCCGAACAGGAGAAAACAATATAAACTGCCACAAGGATGTTCTAAGATGAAACGGGAATGCGACTCCTGCGGCCAGGAATTCGACGAAAAGGATATGAACGAGCACAGGTTCTACGGCACGAAGACGTACGTCTGCAAGAAATGCTCGGCCGAATACGGGAAAGGATGATCTCCATAAATTGATTTCCACGAGACGATGCCATTTAATTCACGATTTAAGTATTTTCTCCGGAATTTATGAGCAAGCACCATTAGTCTAATGGCAGGATTCGAGCTTCCCAATGCCCGCAACTTCGCTGCGTCGTATGCTGTATTAAAATAGCATGGAAACAGCTCGTGATCGTTTTTCCAAGCGATAAGTAAACTCTGTATATTGCATACGGATTTCATAAATATACCTTGGCGGCAACGCAAGGAATTCAGCTTTAAGAAGAATCTCGCCATGTTTTATCAGGCAAAACTATGAAGTTATATCCAACAGTGCGGGAAATCATGAACAAGGACGTGGAAACGGTCTCATTGGAAGACACGATAACCCATGCGGCAAAAATCATGAAGGAGAAAAAAATAGGGTCACTGCTCATAAAAGGCTATCCGATAGGCATCATTACGGCCACAGATATAATATACAAACATGTCGCTGAAGGAAAGGGAAACCATGTAAAGGACATAGCCACTTCTCCCGTGATAACGATATCGCCGAACAGGACCGTTGAGCAGGCGGCCAAGCTGCTTGCCGAGAAAAACATAGAAAAGCTCCCGGTGCTGGACGGCGACAGGATAGTGGGGATCGTGACCGCTACGGATATACTGAAGGTTCAGCCTTCGCTCTTTGAGATACTTCTAGAAAAAATGGAGACGGTTTCCGGGCCCTCGGCCGAGGAGGAGCGCATGGAGTTCTCGGAATGCGAATCGTGCATGAACTACTCCGACGACGTGGAAGAAGTCGACGGCAAGTTCCTGTGCAGCGAATGCAGGAGCTGAACGCGCCGGAAAAATCATGATGAACAAAGCCTTGCAGGAGCGGAAACGGCTCCTAATCCGGGAACTGCAATCCTGCGGCCTTCTAAAGAACGCCAGCGTGCTCAGGGCATTTGAAAAAGTTCCGAGGGAAAATTTTGTTCTTCCCGAATGCAGGAAATACGCATACGTCAACGAGCCGCTGCCCCTGCCGGAAGGGCAAACCATATCCCAGCCGTTCACGGTGGCTTCCATGACGGAAGCCCTTGACGCGGCACCGGGGCAGAAGGTACTCGAGGTAGGCTCGGGATCGGGCTACCAGGCGGCGATTTTGTCGGAAATCGTGGGCAACAAAGGCAAAGTCGTGACGATGGAAATAATACCGAAGCTGAAGGAATTCGCAGAGAAAAACCTGTCCGGATACAAGAACGTCGAAGTGATACTCGGCGACGGCTCCAGGGGCTTCCCACGGGAAGCGCCTTACGACAGGATAATCGTGACGGCGAGCGCGAAGGCCGTGCCTGAAAAGCTTGTGAAGCAGCTCAAAAACGGGGGCACCATGGTCATACCCGTGGGCGAAGAGATGTACGTCATAAAGAAGAAGGACAAGGCGCTGGAAAAAACCATGATCGGATACTACGCCTTCGTTCCGCTTACCGAGGCAACAGGCGCTGCACCTTTATAGCAAATCCCAAGAGGAGCCGAAGTTTCCGCGCGATTTGGTGCACGCAAAGAACGTCATAAAATCTTCCAAGATTAATCTTCGTTATTATTCAATGCCGGCATAGCGCCTGATTTCGCCGGTCCTGTCTATCCGTTCCCATGTGAAATCGGCGTCGTCCCGACCGAAGTGACCGTAACACGCGGTTTTCCTGTATATGGGCTTCAGAAGACCCAGATTCCTGATTATCATTCCCGGGCGCATGTCAAAAAGGCTTCTGACCATCTCCGTGATTTTTTCGTCCAGGATTTTCCCGGTCCCGAAAGTCCGGACCGCGACGGACACGGGCTCCGCCACGCCGATGGCGTACGCAAGCTGTATCTCGCACCTGCCTGCGACCCCGG
>JAGVVY010000018.1 GCA_018304585.1 Candidatus Aenigmatarchaeota archaeon
TGCGGCTTGTCTTGCGACAATGCCTCGCATGGCTTAGCCGAATCCTGATAGCAGTAATCTCCGGCGGGATCAACCGGAATTGAATTGGCAGGAAGAGTTCCTGCACCACACTAATAGAGTATTGCCTGCTTGCGCCTTCATCCGGCATGATAATGAATATCGCGCCTTCATAATGTTCCGCATCCTGAAGTGCTTCTTCACGCAAAGGCGTTTGCCTGAATCGGAAGCAACGCCTTGGATACAGATAAAGAGCATAAGGTTTAGCGCTATAATAATGTTCACAAAAAGTTGCCAAACTTTATGCCCGTCTTGATGCATAGTTCTATGCATCAACATACATTAGACTTAGACTAAAGTATTAAAAGGTTCTGCCGTGAACGTAACACATGGCCGCCGGAAGTTGGATCCGCTTTCTCATAGGCCTCGGCCTTGCTTTGGAGTCAATAAGGCTTTGGACCGGAGGGCTTTCATCTAATATAGCACTGGTTCTCGCGATTCTATACCTTATATTCACGGCAGCTTTCTTCATTTACAGGACGTAATTGCTTTGATTATTTCCCATAGGAAAAACCGCGTCTGCTATTCTTCTGCGAGCCATTAAATAAATATGTTTACCACGAAGGCAAATGCCAGCAAGAGAAGGGCGGCGGCGATGATGACCCCATATATGACCAGAGAGCCTGCAAGGTTATAGCCGACAACCGCAAGCGCTCTTTTCACGAAGCTGTCCGAGTTCAGCCACCCCCTGTAGCTGTGCGTGTCTTCTCTCGGTTTTCTTGGCATTCAATTAATTAGCTTAGAAAATATAAAAACCTGCATTTATGCGCCTTATAGCGGATTGCAGGTAAAAGTCCCCTTGTTCCAATCATCTATATGCAAGGAACGCTATAATGTTCCGGAATCGGTGTTCTTTGCTATTATTTCAAATCGGGCGTATTCATCGCAATCTTTCGCCTGTTCAACGTGCATCGCGTCAACTCGTGCCTTCGGGGGGCCTTTTCTTAACAACGCCGTGAGATTTTCTATTTTCTCTTCAGCCCCTTTCGCCATTATCTCCACTTCGCCCGTGGAAAGATTCCTGCACCAGCCCGCAATATCAAGGGAATCGGCTTGCCTTTTGGCGAAAGCCCGAAAACCGACCCCCTGCACCTTTCCGCTTACAATGATCCTGCAGCAAGGCATGCGATCACAGCAATATGAATACGATTAATGCCAGCAAGAAAAACAAGGTGATTCCCGCTTTTAATATGCCTTCGCCAAGCTCCGGTTTGTTCCGTTTCCCCACGGCTTTGTCCTGCATCGGCGGGTAAATTATTTTCCCGAAAGTTCGGTTGTTCTTCCATTGCGCCAGCCCCGCGCAGTTATGGTTCTCCGGCAACCTGTGCTGTGAACAGAATTCAAGCGAGCAGAACTTGCACATGTAAGGCATCATCTCGCTCTTCCCGCAAACGGTGCACGGCATCATTTTATTTCGGAAGAAGACGTTTAAACGTATATTTGACCAGGCATCGCTTGTGAAAAAAGAAAAAATGGCGCTCTTAGAATCCGCTCACGGCTATTGCCGTTGTGCTGGATGATGCACTGGCGCTGCTCGAGCCGTTGTCGCCGCTAATGGCGACGGACTTCGTGTCCGAGCCTGCTTCAGAGCCGCTTGTGCCGTCTTCTCCGCTGTGGGAAACGGAATCGGTCTCTGAGTCAGACGTCGCGGTGCTTTCTCCCTTGTCGCCCGCTTCTGCGTAGCTGTCCGTTTCGGATTCGGTCGCGGCGTCGCTCATCCCTTTGTTGCCGCTGTTTCCTACGGCAAGCGTGTTGGAATCGCTCTCAGCCGTGCTCGCGCCCTTGTCGCCGGCCTTTGAAATGACGGTCGTGTTGCTGTATGCATCCGCACTTGTGCTGCCGTTGCCGCCCGTCGGGCCGTTCGTGTAGTTGCCGTACCCGCTACTGCCTTGCGTTCCTTCTCCGCCGTCACCGTAGCCGTTGCCATGTTGCCCGGATCCGCCGTTGCTGCTGTTGGCGTTGGATTCTGTATTGGAATTGGCCGTGCTCTCAGTGGAAACGTATGTGTTTCCGCCCGATACTTGCTGCACGATGTTGCCGATTTCATGGTATATCTTGATGTAAGTTATCGGCTGCAGGATCGTGTAGCCGCCTTTGGGCTTTGCGTGGCCTTTCTCGTTGCCGTTAGGCTTGCTGTCTGATTCATTGCCGTCCAGCTTGGTGCCGTTCGGATTGGCGGTCTTTGCGTTGCTCTGGATTTCCGCCGCCGGTATCTGCTCCGACTGGAACGAAACGGCAATGTACGCCGCTGCTATCGCTCCGGTGTCGGCGCGCACCCATGCCTCGTAGAATTTCTTTGTTTCAAAGCTTCCGTCGGTGCTGCTTTCATTGCCCTTGACAACGTAGTACGTCACGTTGCCACGCGCTTCCTCTGTCACGCTCGTTGCCTCAAAACCGAGCTTATCCTCGGCCCGCGTCTTCGCTTCGTCCGCCGTTACAGGACCTTCACTGTCAAACGTCACGTTGTCAAGGTCCACCGGCAGCTGCGCATTCAGCCCTTCGGACAGGTCCGACTCGCCGATTTTGCCGGCAAGCTCCGAAGCCGCGGCTTCCAATGCCGCGTCGCCCGTTGCATTTGCCTGCGTTTTGAGGCTGTCAACCGCGCGTCCCAAGGCGACATACTCCTTGACGAGCATATCGTGCTTGGTATTCAGGATGGTTGCGATCGACTCCTTCTGGCTGCCCGTGAGCGTCCCGTTATCGCTTTGCTGGACTGCCACGGCTTTTATTTCAAGCCATTCTTCCTGCTGCGCTTCCAGCTTGTTGAATCTTTCCTGCAGGATTCCCAACCTGGTCTGTTCGTCAAACTCCAGTGCCATCCTTAAACCAAATACGAAATCGGAAAACGTCTCCCCCCAGCAACTGAAGCCCCAGCGCGCCCTCCGTCGGTAGCGCTACAGACTGATTCGCTGCATATACCGACGCTATAACGAGGAGCGCGGCCAATATAAGGCCGGCTGTTTTCTCCATTTTTTACATATCATCCGCAGTATGTTCTAATTGTGAGAGATAGTAAAGACTTTGCAACAGAACCCGCTTATAATTTTGTCGGAAAAATCGGATTATTCTTACAAAGCCCAGAGAACGGCAAGAATATAATTCTTAAACGCTTTCCCTATTTATTAAACAGAAACCGATTATTTAAACAAAGTCTTTATCAATAAAAGGTTAAAATATCCTATTTCAGACTTCTCATGTCGTGTACTGCACGCCAAACCGTCCCGGAAAATATACGAAAACGAACGAATGCCGCACTGGTAATCGGTGCCGGCTATGCAAAACCGTTAAGGGTAGCCAAACGCCACTATAGGAACGAAACCGTAAGGCGTCCTCCAATAGATCGTATATATCACAAACTTGCGGAATTCACCGGTTTCGTGGCCCGCATGTCTGCAAGCATGTCAAACTGCAATTGAAAATTATTTTTAAGAAAATATGCGGGGGGAGAGATTTGAACTCCCGTATCCACTAAGGAACAAGGCCCTCAACCTTGCGTGATTGGCCAGGCTACACGACCCCCGCGTGCCTGGAATAACACTTGGAAGGAGATTTTTTAAAGGAATTGAACCGGCATGCCGTCAGCAGCAGTCAAAATAATACCCGCACGCGAAGCATTTCGAGCGCTTCTTCGCCCCTGCGACGTCTTCTTCGTCAAGAAACAGCGCGCATCGCGGGCAGTCCGTGATATCAGACCTCTATGACGCGGCCGTGCTTGCCTATGGAAAAGACATGCGTTGTGCCCATGAATTCTTCCATGCCTTCGGCCTCGTGTATGTGGCCGCAGAAGTGGGCATCCGGCTTCAGCTCATATATCGCTTTTGCAACCGACGAGCTTCCGGGAAACTTGAATTTTTTCTCTATCCTGCTTCCTTTCGGGTGGATGTGGGTTATCATGATGCGCTTCCCTTCCGCGGACTTCTCAAAGCCGCGCTCAAGGTACTTCTTCATTTCTTTTTCTGATATGCACGTGGGGCCGACATTCGTGGTCCAGCCCGCGCCAAAAATAGAAACGCCGCCTATCGTGACCGAATCGCCGTGCAGGTTCTTTATGCCGTATTTTTTCGTTATGAAGTCCGTCGTGGCCTCGCTGTCGTGGTTGCCCGGAATGAACAGCACCTGCTTGTTCTTCTTGAGGAACGGCCCTATCATCCCGTCCATGTATTCGTCAAAGTACGTGATGTCGCCGCATATCACGACCGCGTTCACGTTCTCCTTCTCCGCCTGTTCGGCAAGCTTCTTTACCTGCCGAAAATCGTTGTGCAGATCCGAGACCGCGAGTATTTTCATAGCCACAAATTGGGAAGTAAGACTTTAATCCTCGGCGTGTCACAGAAGTGACACCAGAAACGCGCCGAAGTGCCAGCTTATGAATATGTTGAAAACAAAAGTCGTGACACCTGATATGACGTCAAACGGCTTGGAGAATACGAACGTGTCTATCGTCGCGTCCGCCGCCAATTTTCCGGCGAGCAATGCGGCAACTACCGCATAGAACGGCAGCCATAATAACAACGGCGCGGCAGCGGCTACAAGTCCGTCAAGCAGATGATAAGGCGTAGGCACGAACGGCGGAACTTCCGAAGGCATGGGCACGATCATCATTTTCACGCCTTCGAGCACCGGGATCAGCACTATCGCAAGAATAAAGCCGGTGACCGAACCGAATGCCATCCCAATTAATATGGTGGAAATCGTGGTAAGCTCTATGCCTAGGATGGCCAGAGTCACGGTACGCAGAACTATTTTGTCAAACCAAAGCATGGAAAATATTACGACTGCGGGCATTCCGCCTAACAGAAAAAACATAGCGCTCCCTGCCAAAAGCGACGCCGGAGCCAACAGCCATAGCATGAACTCAATTGAAGCGGAAGGGATAAAAGCTGTTCTCAAACGGCATACGCCTGACGGGATTCGCACGGAGGACAAATGTCCTCCGGACGTTTCAAAAACTTCGTTTTTGAATGAGCCTTCAGTTCAAATATGCTCCCGACGGGATTTGAACCCGTGTCCGAAGCTCGAAAGGCTTCTATCCTTACGGTTTCCGGCGCCTCCGGAAATGGCCGGGCTAGACGACGGGAGCTCGCTTGCTTTAATTTTAAAGCAAGGCTTTTATGCTTTCTTTCGCGGCCCATGCCCTTCTGCAGGGGCAATTATAATAATACATAAAAATGGGCCGGACAGGATTTGAACCTGTGTCCTCCGCCGTGTAAAGGCGGCGTTTGCTAGTCCATGCAATGACTCATAGCCGCTAGACTACCGGCCCGACGCTGGGGGAGGGATTTGAACCCTCGCGTGCCCGAAAGCACACAGGTTTAGCAAACTTGCGTACCCCAGCACACAATTCCTATTTGGGACAAAAGTTTTATAATAGCAGGTTCGAGCTTTAGGAATAGCATTTATACCAACCATCTCGCTATTTGGTGTAACAGTGAATAGAGGCACTGTTGCATAAAGTATGACGAAATAATAGCGGTGCAGCTTTGTTGATCATTCATTTCAATTCTGTGAATTTGTTTCTTTTCAAAATTCCATGTTGCGTCTCAACCAGACTGTCATTCCCGCATATGCAGCCATCACAGGTATGTAAGCCTTTCCCGTGTCCTACGCGTGCTTGCAAAGCACTTCTACGTCACCGTCATCCCCGATGATTTTCCGCATAGTCATTACTTGATATTAGTAAAGCAAATTTTATACGAGGAGAATGCCGCTGGAATAGTATATAGTGATTTAATGGTATTCTCCTGTATAACATAATCCGCTGCAATACAGCTGTCTGGCGGATTGTGTTTATATACGTTGCTTTACAATGTAAAGCAGTGATATTATGGCAAAAACCATATCAATCAGGTTTGAGGGGGAAGAGTACAAGGATCTTGAAACCCTTGTGGAGTCCGAAGGCTACGGGTCAAAAACCGAGCTTGTCAGAGAACTGATAAGGGAAAAATGGGATGCATGGGCAAGAAAAGTAGCCAAACACGCCGAAAAGAACCCAAACGAATACGACAACTGGGAAGATGTGAAAAAGAGACTTTGATTTTATGTTTCAGGTAAAGCTGCATAAAAATGTTTCTAAATTTCTCGAAAAACTTGATACGAAAAACAAGGCTGCCTGCAGGAAGGCAATAGACGAACTCTCAAACAACCCGTTTGTGAGAAGACCCGGGTGCGATATTAAGAAACTGGGCGGGAAGGAAGACGTTTACAAGCTTCGGGTTGGTTCTATAAGATTAAACTATATCGTAATCAAAGACACACTGATAATCTACATAAACGATGCATTTTACAGGAGCAGAGGATACAGGTAACATAAATCAACAAATCTGCAACAATTCTTCAAAACTATGCAAAACCGGCTAAAATGACCTAATTTTTGCTATATATGATGGCAGGCATTTTTGGTCTAAATGCGCAACAGAGCCTGAATAGATAATCTATATAGAATAGGTATCAAAAACCTGTATCAGGGTTTTAAATTCTTTGACCGACATAGAAATAGAAGTGATAAAATGGTCGCGAATGTATGCAATTTCTCCGAAACTGCAAGAAAAGATGTCTTCACTGATAAGGGAGTCTACTACGGGCGCGTCACAGACATAAGTTTGGACCTCGACCGCTTCAAGGTCAAGGCGCTCATCGTGGATGCCGTAAGGGGATCGCATCTCGCTTCGATAGTCGGCGACAAGAAGGGCGTTGTGGTGCCTTATTCCATCGTGAAATCGGTGGGCGACATCATAATAATAAAGCATGTGACGCCTGTCAGCGCTGACCGTGAGGAGCAACAGCCTGCAGAAGAAGCATTGGCATGATTTTACGGAAAATTATGCAAAGCCCGAAATTAGCATTTTTTATGTCCCGCATCCCACAAATGGAATGCGAGATTTTCAGCATCTTTATATGATACTGAGCACATATTGTGGTAATATGGTTACTTTCGAGGTCGCTGGGAGAAGCAAAAAGGATTCTGAAACCCTTTCCCGCATTTTTGCAAGGGCCGGTTTCCTGTCGGGTTTCCATTCCCAGTCTTTTAGCGACTCTACGCCTGAAAGAAACGGCCCGCCTTCTTCGCATTACGTAAGGCTGGAGAAGGAAGGCATACTGAGCAGGGAAATTCCCGAAGCGCCTGATTTTCTTATATTACTGGATTCTACGGTAGAAATCAAACCGAAAAAAGAAACGATTGTAATGGCGAACACTCCGAAGCCAAAGAAGGCGGGCGAAGTGGACGCGTCTTCCGTATCAATGGAGTCCATAAAACGCCACGACATAGTGCCTGTCATGCTTGGCGCAGCATTGAAGGCTTTCGGCAAGATACCGTTAAAAAACGCAAAAGCTGCGATGGAGACGGAAGGCAGGAAGGACTCCTACGCCGCGGTCGAAGCAGGCTATAAAGCCATGAAATAAGGGTGATTCGATGATAATTTCAGAGGAAGAAATAAAGCACGATGCCAAGATGCTGCCGGTTTGCATGCCGGCATTCCTGGACAGGAGCAAGTGGAACTCGGTTGCGCCAAAAGTCAACGCTAAAAGGGCATTGGATCCCTATCCAGGCGCGATGTCCTGCCCGGACGAGGCCATAACAGTCGAGAACGGCAAGATGAAAATAAATTATTCCGCATGCACCGGCTGCCTCGTCTGCCTGAGGGAGACGCCCTTTAACGCCATTTCAGAGGAGAAGGTGAACAGGTAATGCCATACGATTTCGTTTCCGCAAAAACCGCGGCGCTTCTTGCGGCAAAGCTTTCCGAAGCAGAAGCATGCGTTGCGCCTAAAGACTCTTCGCTCTGCAGAGAAAACGCGCAAAACTATCTTCAAAGCAGCACTCCGTCGGTTTCCGCGACCGGCAGTTCCATGGCAGGAAGGCGAACCGTGGCAATTCTCGATGCAGGCAGCCTGCAAAGCACGGATATTTCAACACCCGCTTCCATGAGACTTCCGGTAATTTCAGTGCTGTACTCGCCTGCGCAAGCCAAGCCCGGCGAACTTCATTCCGCCTTCTATTCGTTGGCAGACAGCGGGTGCGTCATGTTTTCCGCCGAAAATCTCCAGGAACTTATGGACCTGACAATGATAGCCTGCCGCGTTTCAGAAGACCGCAAGGTTCTTCTTCCATCGGTCGTGCAGTTCGACGACCCGTCGCTTATGGAGGACGCCAGCATTCCGGGCGACAAGGTCATATCCGCATTCCTGAATAATCCGGCTCTTCCGCACAGGATAGATGCAAAGAAACCGGCGGCTCTTGGGGGGCCGTCCTGGGAACCGGCTCTTAAGATGCAGCACTCCAAGGCGATGGAAAACGCCGCTTCCCTGTTCAAATCCTCTTCTGAAACATGGAACGCCAAATTCAGGAGGTCTTACGGCACGATAGATAATTACAAGACGGAAGACGCGGATTTGATATTGGTCATGATGGGATCGCATTCTGCCACGGCCAAAAAAGCCGTAGACAGGGCAAGGGAGCGCGGTCTCAGGGCAGGAGTCGCGAGAATAACGATGTTCAGGCCGTTCCCGTATAAGGAACTGTCTGAAACACTCTCCAGCGCAAAATTCTCGGCAACAGTCGACTTTTCTGCGCCATTGGGCGGCAAGACGCCCCTGCAAAGGGAAGCCGGCACCGCTGCCAATTTCGCTGTAATGAAAAGGCCCTCAGAAAAGGATTTTGAGGGGATGTTCGCGAAGCTTTCCAGAGAAGCGAAGACTCATTGGGTCATATGATGAAGTACGTGCTTGCGGCAGTGGCTCTTATAGTATTCATAAACATTTACCTCCTGCTCTATGCACAGGGCATAGAGCCGTTCGGCATGGCGGTTCGCTTTGTCGCGGACTTCTTCGGCCGCACGGACGACTATGGAGGGCCGCTCGCCGTGGTATTGCTCGGCATTGTACTTGCGTTCGCGACTCTGGCTATGCGCAGCAGGGGAAGAAAATGAGGCAGGGAAGGCAGGCATATCCGGCACTGTATGAAAAGGCCGTTTCGTTGGCTGCGCAGGGCATTGCCATAAAAGACATAGCAGCGCAACTCGGCGTTTCCTATTCCGCATGCTACCACTGGATCAGGGGCCTGCGCAAGCCCGATGACGGGAACCTTAATTCATTCGTCGACGAAATAAGGCAGAAGGGCCCCTTGCATGCAGCGTCCATGGAAAAATTTCCCAAGCACAATGAACTTTTCCTTACGGCGTCAAGGCGCGGGATGGGAATAAGGCGCTATATGCTTCCGAAAAAGCTCGGGGATTATTCGACGTGGTATTTTGTGTCAGGCCAGGAAGACAAGCTCAAGGAATGCGTGCTTGAACTTGTTAAGAAATATAAAGAACTGAAACAAGAGTTATTAGGGCGCCTTTTGGAATTTGGGTGATATGTATGGAAGATGATATGGATGTCGAGGAAGTCGCAGAAGAAAAAGTGTCTATAGATCCTATATTGAAGGAAACGCTGGAAAGCGGCAAAACTTTCATTACCGGCAATCATGGTTGCATAGGATGCGGCGAACTCCTTGCATTAAAGATAGCCCTGCACGCGGCAGGAAAGTGCATAGTCGTTCATTCATCCGGCGAAATTGCTCTCCTCGCGAAATACCCGAATTCCTACGTTTCTGTGCCTTTCGTCAGCGCGGGCAGGAACGCGGTTGCAGTTGCCCGGGCAATAGCAAAAAGCGCTTCCGAGCCTGTCGTGGCATATGCAGGCGACGGGGCCACTGCGGAACATATGGAAAGCCTCGTGGACGCCATCCGTTCAAAAAGCAACATTGTCTGCCTGTGTTATAACAACCAGTCCGCGGGCGTCTATTCCGAAAGCCTTGCAAAAGTCGTGTCCCGATACGCTGATTACGCTGCAACGGCCTCGATTTCACACCCTTCTGATTTCATAAAGAAGATGAAGAAGGCTCTGGCTTTGCCGGGGACAAAATATATAGAAGTGCTTGCCCCGTGCCCTGACAAATGGGGGTTCGACACTTCGCTTACCGTGGAAGTCGCCCGAACCGCGGTGGAGAGCAAGGCATGGCCGCTTTACGAGGTGACTTCGGGCAGGACAGAAATCAATTCATTGCCCACTTCAGTTGCGGTTGACAATTATTTCTCGGTGCAGCGCAGATTCGCAAATGCCGATCCCGCAGAGATTGACGAAGCCAAGGCCCGTATAGCAAAAATCTGGAAGAGCCTCCAGCAATAATCAGCACGTTGCTGCTGCAGACTGGCCCGGTGTGTCTATCTTGACTGCCTCGCAGCTGCCGTCCGCATCATCGGCATTGAACAATACAGTACCGCCTACCGGTATTTCTGTCACGCCTCCTGCGTTAGAAGAATCTCTCCAAAAGCCGCCTGCCGGAACGCCATCAACGAAAACGGTAAGTATATTATTCAGGCTTGAAGAATCCTTTATCGTGACTGTGCCTGTATTTCTGACGTATATCTTGATCGGGGATCCTTTTTCCACGAAGACGATTCTTACTTTTGTGTTAAGCGCATTAAGCGTGTTCTGCGTGCCTTCTCCTACTTCCTTTGTCGTCAATTCGGTCTGGCTAACGAAGAACATATATACTGCCCCGATGAGAGAAACGGTTATGAGCAGCAGCAATATTGTGGAGATGACGGGCGTAATTCCTTTCATAAGTACATTTTTAGAAAGGACGATATAAATAGCTATATATTGACAAGACTAAATGCCTGTTTCTTTCCTAAGAATCTCGGCCTTGTCTGTTTTTTCCCACGGGAATTCCGGCCTTCCGAAGTGGCCGTAAGCCGCGGTTTTGAGATATATCGGGCTTTTCAGGCCAAATGCAGATATTATTTGCGCCGGCTTGAGCGGGAAATGCTTTCTCACAAGTTCCGAGATTTTTTCCTTGCTTATCTTTTCCGTGCCGAAGCAGTCAACGAACACGGAAACGGGCTCGGCAACGCCTATGGCATAGGCAAGCTGGACTTCGCACTTGTCTGCAAGGCCTGCCGCAACAACGTTCTTTGCCGCATACCTAGCGGCATACGCGGCAGACCTGTCAACCTTTGACGGATCCTTCCCCGAGAAGCAGCCTCCGCCGTGACGGCCCATCCCGCCGTACGTATCAACTATTATCTTCCTGCCCGTCAGGCCGGCGTCCGCGTAAGGCCCGCCGCGCACAAAGCTGCCCGTCGGATTTATGAATATCTTCGTTTCTGCGTCCATCCATTTTCCGCAGACCGGCTTTATGATTTTCTCAAGCACGTCTGCCTTTATCTGTTCGTACGGCACCCCCTCGTCATGCTGCGTGGAAACGACTATTGCGTCGGCCCTTTTTGGAACGCCGTCGACGTATTCTATCGTTACCTGCGACTTGCCGTCCGGCCTTAAGTATGATATCTCGTTTTTCTTTCTTGCTTCGGCGAGGCGCATGGTTAATTTATGCGCCAGCGTTATCGGCAAAGGCATCAATTCTTCCGTTTCCCTGCAGGCGTAGCCGAACATCATGCCCTGATCGCCTGCACCCTGTTCCTTCCGGTCAACGCCCTGCGCTATATTCGGGGACTGTTCGGTTATCTGCGTCCAGACCGAGCAGGTTTCCCATTCTATCCCGTATTCCGACTTGGTATACCCGATTTTGCGTATTACTTCTCGTGCGATTCGAGGAACGTCTATGTAACCCCTTGTGGTCATTTCGCCGAAGACCGTTATGCCGCCGTTCTTTGCTCCCGTTTCTACGGCTACCCTGCTGTCAGGATCCTGCCTTAGCGCCTCGTCCAATATCGCGTCGGATATCTGGTCGCACAACTTGTCCGGGTGCCCTTCGGTCACCGATTCGGAAGTAAAATAGTTCTTTTCCATTTTGTCTTTATAGCATATTCTTTATTTATATTTATCATAGCACATTATGCGAATATGCATAAAAATATTAAGCTCGCCGATATCCGCAGGATAAGAAAGAGCCTGGGCATGACCCAGCAGAAGCTTTCTGAAGTAAGCGGCATAAGCCAGCCGCTTATAGCCCGCATAGAGGCGGGAAAAACCGACCCGTCTTTTTCAAAGGCCGAGAAAATATTTTCGGCCCTCGAATCGTCAAAGAAGAGTTCGGGGGCTTTCCGTGCCTTGGACATCATGTCCAAGAAAATATTTTTCATCTCGCCGGACGAAACGGTATCCCATGCGGCGAGGGCCATGAAACGAAAGAATATTTCCCAGCTTCCGGTTCTGGAAAACGGGAAGGTCGTAGGATTGATAAGCGAGAAGGACGTCGCGTCGTCCATAGGCAGCGACCCCAGCCGCATGACCGTCAATGACGTCATGTCCGAAGCGCCGCCGACCGTGGGGCCGGATGCGGACGTTGGCATGCTCACCGCCATGCTCGAATACAGCTCCTGCCTGCTTGTAGCAAGCAAGGGCCGCATAGAAGGCATCATTACGCGGGCGGATATACTGAAGACGTTTTCATAAAATTACAAATTAACGATTATTATTTTCCCGGCTTCTATTGTGACCATGCCAGATTCACGCGGTCCAAATACTACATGTCCTGTGGGTTGCAGATAAAATAAAACGAGGCCCAGTAGGGCCAAAAGAAACGCGGCTTTCAGGTTCAATACTCCACCACTACCCTGTATGTCCCTTCTGTCGCGGCAAGGCAGTAGCTTCCGTCTTCTTTGACGCTTACTTTGTATGCGTGCACGCTGGCAGTATCGTTGTAGTAAACGGAAGTTTTGCAGTTGCCTGTGAGGTTAAGGGCCGACGGCAACGAAAGCAACTCAATATACTTGAATTGCTCCATTGTATAGTTGCCCGGCAGCAGCCACACGGAATCCGGTATGAGATCCGTGCCTCCGACAGGGGCCTTGGCAGTCCCCTTTATTCCTCCGTACGGGAATTGCGATATTGTTTTTTCCATTATCCCGCCTGGAGCTATCTCGACGCTGCCAACGTCAAGCTGAAGGGCGTAGGCAAAAGGCAGGGTCAAAAAAACTGCGGCCATGCATAGAGTTGCTTTTCTCATGCCATTATATCGTTTTCACCATTATTAAAAGATTTATATGATTATTAAATAAAATATTTAATATTCTCCGCCTTAAATGAAATGAAAAAGCTTATGGTTATGTTCGTCTACAACGAGCCGGCCTTGTTTGTCGGCGATTATCTCGTGATAGCGGATCTTCACATAGGCATAAGCCGCGAGATGGCCAAGGCCGGAGTTTCGCTTCCGTCGCAGATAGCCGGGCTTTCCGCGAAGCTCAATGGGCTGAAAAAACAGACCAATACGAAAAACCTGTTAGTTGCCGGGGACTTCAAGCACAGCATTCCGTGGATTTCCTACGCCGAGCAGAGAGAAGTTCCGGAAATATTGAGGCGCCTTGACTTCGAGAAAATAATAATAACGAAGGGCAACCACGACGGGCGGATAGAGACGCTGATAGACGACAATGAACGCATCATGGTCAGGAAATCCTTTTCCGTTGACGATTACATTTTTACCCACGGCCACCGCAACATCGCGACCAACAAGGGCACGATCGTGATAGGGCACAATCATCCGGGCATCAAGTTCCGCGACCGCTTTGGCGCAATTTACGTTGAGCCCGCGTGGATACTCGGGAAGGTGGAGCTTGAAAAAACGCACGACCTCATAATAATGCCGGCGTTCAACGAACTGTCGGGCAAGGGGCCGGTCAACGAAACAAAACAGTTCATGGGCCCGATAGCAAGGCACATCCGTGATGCGCGGGCGGTGCTGCTGGACGGCACTGACCTTGGACCGATACGGGATTTGGCAATGAAATGACTTCCCAAATCCTCGCGTGCATTATATAATTGTTATCGGATATATGCCGTTGTTCTGTAGTCTATCAATAAGTCCATATCTATTATCTACATGGTTGCTTCCTGCGATAATCAGGCCTACGTCGTTCTTTTTAAACGCGGAAAGTATTCTCTTTAACCATACTGCTTCACGATTACTTTGTGCTTCCTCAAAGTAAGCAACGTATATGGGGTTGCTGTTTTGGCCGTATACCAGGCCGTCCTTGAGGTAGCCTTCTGCCATATAACGGTTGATATCCTCAATATCGTCGAGAAATAGCATCTTCCGCCTCCTGCCTACGAGAGTTCGCCATACGCTTCCCGCGGGGTTTCCGTTTTCTTTCTGCCTTAGCTTATAGATGCCATCCTTATCTTTATGGACACGGTCCCTGGGAAGCGATGTTGCTTTTCCTGCTCCTTCATGGAAAACCTTGGTGGGATCCAGGCTATCCAACACAACGCCATTGACGTGTCTGACTCTTCCCGCCATGTCCGTGTATGTCTTCGATAGTCCTTTGACATCATATGACGGTTCGAGGCCGCCCTCTCGGACGACTTCAAAAATCGGCGCATTCCTTGCCAGATAATTAGCTGCAAGCTGTAGATTTGAAGGGTGGATGTCACGGATGGCGTAGACTTGCCCTTTTTCGCCATGTCGAGTTATCTTGCGTGCAGCAATCTCATACATATCTATTTCTTCCTTGTATCGGGCCGCACGTAGGTCAAAAGCTCTTATACGTTGCTCAATTTGCGGTAATGTTTCCATCTATTTATTAGGCTCCCCAACTATTTAAAGATTTACTACTTAAAAGTGATAATATTTTCTAATCAATGTTTGATGCCTTGCGGTTTTTATCTTTATTTCATATATAATATAGGGTTGCTATGCCGTTCAGCTTGTTTTCCGCAAAGATGCAGAAGCTCATCAAGGACAAAGGATTCATCGAGCCTACGCTGCCCCAGAAGATGGGGATACCTGAAATATTGAAGGGGAGCGACGTCCTTATAATCAGCCCTACCGGCATGGGCAAGACCGAGGCCGTATTTTTGCCGCTCCTTGACATGATAAGCCGGAAGAACCTGCCGCCGGTGGCCGCCCTTTACATAACGCCGTTAAGAAGCCTGAACCGTGACCTCCTTGACAGGCTGTTCTCGTGGGGGGACAAACTGGACATAGAAATAGCCGTCCGGCACGGCGACACCCCTGCAAGGGAAAGGGCATCGCAGCGCGAGATGCCGCCAAAAATTTTGATAACTACGCCTGAATCGCTCCAGGCCGTGCTCACCGGCAAGAAGTTCCGCGAGCACATGAAGAACGTCCGCTACGTCGTCATCGACGAAATCCACGAGCTTGTCGGGAGCAAAAGGGGGATACAGCTTGCCGTAGGCTTGGAAAGGCTAAGGGAGCTTTCTGGCGGCTTCCAACGCATAGCATTGTCCGCAACCGTAGGCTCGCCCGAACTTGTAGCCGAATTCATAGGCCCGAAAACCGTCATAATGCGCGCTGATGCCGACAAGCAGTATGACATAACCGTTGAATTCCCAAAGCCCGGGAAAGAAGACGCGGAACTGTCCGAAGAGCTTGCCATAGGGCCGGAAACTACGGCGCGCCTGAGGCGGCTTCGCGAACTAATAACGTCCCACAAGAGCGTCATCATATTCACGAATACAAGGGAAACCGCCGAAGTGCTTTCGTCAAGGCTCGCCACCCTTGACAAGGAACTCAAGCACGCTGTGCACCACGGCTCGCTCTCCAAGGAGAGCAGGATAAAGAGCGAAGTCGCGTTCAAGAAGGAAGAACTGAAAAGCCTCATTGCCACGTCCTCGCTTGAACTTGGCATAGACATAGGCGCCGTAGATCTCGTGGTCCAGTATATGTCCCCGCGCCAGGTCGCGCGCCTCATTCAGCGTGTGGGAAGAAGCGGGCATAGCATAAATCGCGTAAGCAAGGGCATCATAATGTCCGGAGACGAGGACCTGTTTGAATCCGCCATAGTCGGCAAATTTGCGTCCGAAAAAAAGCTCGAAGGCATAAAGCTCCATGAGATGGCTCTCGACGTGCTTGGCAACCAGATAATAGGCATGACAATGGACGGGTATGAAACGCCCGTGTCAAAGATGTATTCTATAATCAAAAGAAGTTACCCTTACAGGAATCTCACTGAAAAGGAGTTCGCGGAAGTCGTCCGCTTCATGGAAAGCCTGCGGATGGTATGGATAAACGAGACGCCTTCGGGCCTTGTGGCGAAAAGAAGGATGAAGGCGTGGAATTATTATTTCACGAACCTTTCAACGATCCCAGATACAAGGCAGTACCGCGTAGTATCAATCATCGGCAACGAACCCATCGGCTCCTTGGACGAGGGATTCGTGGCAGAACACGGCGTTCCGGGGGAGAAGTTCATATGCTCGGGTCGCGCATGGAAAGTCGTGCAGGTGGAAAAAGACCGTGTCGTGGTAGAGCCGATACAGGACATAGAAAGCGCCGTCCCTGCATGGGAAGGCGAACTGATTCCCGTGCCTTTTGAAATTGCCCAGGATGTCGGCCGGCTGCGGGCTTTTGCCAAGTCGCGCGATGAAAATGATGTCATGAAGAAATACAAGGTCGACCGCGAAGCCGCAAAGAAAATAAAGGAAATAATATCCAGGCAGGACTTCGTGCCTGACCATGAGAACTTCCTCGTGGAGAGCCACAAGAACTTCGTGATAATACATTCCGCTTCCGGCTCCCTGATCAACGACACGATAGGCCGCTATCTTGCAGCGATGATAAGCAGGGAGACCGGGGTGTCCTGCAACATCAAGACCGATCCCTACCGCATAATGCTTCAGGCTGCCATGACGAAAGAGAAGGCCAAGCAACTCCTTGAAAACGCGGCTGAAATAGAGCCTGTCCTGCGCAGCGAACTGGAACGAGGCTCGATGTTCAAGTGGCGCTTCCTGCACGTTGCCAAGCGTTTCGGCGCAGTGGCCAAGCGGGCCGATTTCCAGCGCATACACCTGAACAAGTTGATATCGGCGTATGCCGATTCGCCGATATACAAGGAGGCCATGAACGAGCTTTTCCTGGAGAAGATGGACATTGCAGGGGCCGAACGCCAGATACTCGCGATTCAGGAAGGACGCATCAAGCTCGTCCTGCGCGAAGGGCTGTCCCATCTTGGGGAATTGGGACTTGTTCATCAGTTCTCGGAAATAATGAAGCCCGCCCTGCCTGTGGAAGAAATTGAAAAGGTCTTCAAGCGCCGCCTTCTCGGGACGCGGGTAAGGCTACTGTGCATGAATTGCTACGATTACTCGGTTGAGACTGCCGTTCGGGACGTGGAAAAGCAGCCCGAGTGCCCGAAGTGCCGGGCGCATTTGATGGCCGTTGCCCACAAGAACAACCGCGACGCGCCCGCACTTGTCAAAAAAAAGAAGTCCCGAAAGGAAATGACCGACGAGGAAATGAAGGAGTTCGCCCGCCTGCGCCGCACGGCCGACCTTGTCATAGTCTACGGGAAGAAAGCCGTCGAGGCCATGGCCGGCCGCGGGGTCGGCCCGGAAACCGCGGCGCGCATACTCGCCAGGCTTCACGTCAAGCGCAGCGACCTGTACAAGGACGTGCTCGAGGCGGAGAAGACGTTCGTGCGAACAAGTAAATACTGGCGCTAACCTTTTTACCATCCCAAACGAATCATAATCATGAAATTCTGCCTTCTGGACGCGGATTATTCCCTTGACGAGCGGCCGAACGTAAGACTCTTCGGCGTGGATGACAAGGGCATGTCCGTCATGGTCCTCGACAGTTTCGAGCCGTATTTCTACGCCCTTGACAAAGCCGGCCTTAAAGAGAGACTGAAAAAAATCAAGGACGTCAGAAAAGTCGAAAGCGTCGGCATGTTTCTTGGCGTGAAGCAAAAAAAGTTCCTGAGAATATTCTGTGAAAGGCCGTCTGACGTCCGGGACGCCGTCAAGGCAAAAACGGATTGCTTTGAATATTCACTGAACCTCTACAAGCGCTATCTTATAGACAAAAAATTCTATCCTCTTGACTGGCTTGACGTGAAAGGTAAAGAAAGAAAAGGCCTCGGGTTTTCCCGCGTCGTTGAAGCCGCGAACATTAAAAAAATGCCCGGCGGAAAGGCGCCTGCACTCAAGATAATGGCCCTTGACATAGAAGTGATAGACGAAAAAATCGTCATGTTCAGCGTTGCCGACAATGCCGGGTATCGGGAAGCCGTTTCCTCGGAAAACGAGAAGGAACTGCTGGAAAGGATGCGGGAAATATTCCAGCGCAGGGATCCGGACATGGTGGCAACGTACAACGGCGACCAGTTCGATTTCGACGTGATAAGCCGGAGGGCGGACGCCAACGGCGCGAAGCTCCTCCTTTCCCGCGACGGCAGCCCGCTGTATTTCAGGAAAAGCATGTGGACTTCCGCCGCCAAGATAAAGGGCCGCGTGCACATTGACCTGTTCGCTTTCGTGAGCCGCCTCATGTCCCAGCAGCTGCAGTCCGAAGTATTCACTCTGGATGAAGTTTCAAGGGAACTCCTTGGCAGGGGGAAGGAAACCCATTCCATGGAGCAGCTTGAGCGCATGTGGAAGAGCGAGCGGGAGCGCATGGAAAAATACTGCCTCAACGACTCGGAACTTGCCCTTGCGCTGTGCGGGAATCTCCTACCGCAGATTTTTGCGCTTTCCCGCATATCAGGGCAGCTGCCATTCGACTCGTCGCGCATGACGTTCGGCGCGCTTTCCGAGTGGTATCTTGTGCGCAAGGCTGCTGAAAAGGGAATAATGTCCCCGAATCCGCCGCATTACGCCGAGGCCCAGGCAAGGAGGGAGAGAGTGCCAATAAAGGGCGGGTATGTAAAGGAGCCTCTGGCCGGACTGCATTCCAATATAGCTGTCTTCGATTTCCGCTCCCTCTATCCGAGCGTCATAGTCTCCTTTAACATTTCCCCGGAAACTCTCAATGAAAAAGGGTGCGAGAATTACAACGAAGTCCCGGCGTTCAAGCACAGGTTCTGCAAGGAGCGCACCGGCTTCGTCCCTGCCATGGTCAGGGAAATACTGGAAAAAAGGGCGGAGATAAAGAAGAAGCTGAAGGCCGGGAAAAGCGCCGCGCTCCAGGAGCAGCAGCAGTTCGGGCTCAAGATTCTGGCGAACGCAACGTACGGCATGTTCGCCAACCCAAACGCACGATGGTACAGCTACGAATGCGCCGAGTCGTCGGCAGCGTACGGCCGCCATTACATACAGCAGGCGATAACCGAGGCCGGGAAAAGCGGCTTTGTCGCGCTTTACGGCGACACGGATTCCCTGTTCGTGAAGCTTCCCGACGAACGCAACGTCAAAACGGACGCGAAAAAATTCCTAAAGCGCATGAATGCGAAGCTGCCGGGAGTGATGGAACTCGACCTTCAGGGCTTCTACAGGAAGGGGCTCTTCATCCCGCAAAAATCCGGAAACGTTGCCAAGAAGCGATACGCCCTTCTTGACGAGAAGGGTGCCGTGACGGTGCGCGGCCTTGAAGCCGTGCGCCGCGACTGGTGCGACCTTGCGAAGAACCTGCAGCGCGAAGTCATACGCCTTGTGCTTGAAGGCAGGGAGAAAGACGCCCTGGAGACGGTGAGGAATGCCGTAAACCGTGTCGCAACCCGGCAGATAGCCATTGACGAAATAGCCATAAGCACGCAGCTATCGCGCCCGCTTGAGCAATACAAGACGAAAAACGTCCATTCCGTCATCGCCCGCAAACTGAAGGAAGCGGGCAAGCCCGCCGGAGAAGGCACGATATTCAGCTACGTCATAAAGAAAGGCGCGGGCTCCATATCCGACCGCGCTGAACTGGCCGACAAGGTCGGGAAAGACGACTACGATGCCGATTATTACGTCAATAACCAGATACTGCCTGCCGCGTTCCGCATCCTGCAGACGCTCGGATACAAGCAGGAGGAGCTTCTTGCAGGCGGATTAAAGAAATTCTCACACGGATAAAAAGACTCCAAAAGTAGAGTTTTTATGGCGTACGAGCTTCCAAATCCCCTCGGCAGCAAAAGCGCGGGCGGAACGTTTGCAGGATATCGCGTTGATAGGCAAGGAAACGCTGTAAATCTTACTCCTGTTGACGAGGCGCTTAATTTCCAGCAAATGAGGGGGAGAAGAACGCCCGTTGATCCCTCGTATATGGTCGGCAGGAATAATCCTGTCTATCCGGGCGTTTCCGTCTTCACGACAATGGACATAGGCACGGATACGTATCTTGCGCTTGTCCAGCAGGAAAGGCCGTCTGGAGACACCGTCTTGAAGCTTGTTTCAGGCTATATGACTGAGATGCACATGCAGAATCCTTTGGCTGCAGTAAAAGAAGAATTATCTGAAGAAATTCTTCCGTGGGCTCCTGACGGCAAAGTCATCAGAATTGCGATTGGCGATGAGATTACCGGAGAGCCGTTTGCCGGCAAAATCCAAAGTCACGGTTACATATTGCAGGCTATTCAAACGCCTGTGTATATGCCAGAAGGCCTTCTCTCGCCGGTAACTGTTGAGGGCAACGCATTGGAAAATAACCCACAAATATTCTTTTGGCTTCCGGAAAACAATGCCCAGCTTGTTTACGCTTATCATTTCGATGGAAATGCACTCAGGGATATGGGTGTTTCCTTGCATCACAGCGAAGATAGATTCAATCCCATTACAAAAATGCTGGACGCCGTGCCTCATCCTTATGGCATATATCTTGCAGGCTTGGACAATAATAAATTGACTTCCGAGATCTATACAATGCAGGAAGGCAAGCTTGTGGGCATAAGCCATGACGAATTTCTTTTATCCGAAGCGTTTGCCCCGATAGAAAACGGCTTCGTTGACAGGCGCAGCATACCGCTCCAGGAATATCGTAAAATGCACAATAGATGGATATAATGGCTGCTTCGTTATACGTTCCGGAAGGACTCTCCGTTGTTACTGACGTTGATGAAGTCCATCACTACGCTGAAGGATTGAAAAATACGACTTATGGTGACCTTGCCATGCATTGGATTGGCTATGTTCCAGAAGGCTACGCTCAAACCGTGATAAACGAGGTCGGCAGATCCAGGGATGAACGTATAGGAACGCTTGCGAAAATTATTGGCAATCATAGAGGAGAACAACTCACCCAAGTAGAAATAAATCAACTTATTGAAGAACAGCGAAAAATGGAAATAGAAAAATTCCTTTACGGGCAGTTATCCCCTAACTTTAGAAATGCAGATTTTGTAAGGGAATTGTCTGCCCGATATGGGAACAAAATTTTTGTAGGTGCTGCATCAAGTCAAGACCATGACATTGTTCAACGCATTCTCAAGTATCCGGGAATTAAGTTATGGAATCAGCTTCGTCATGTCATGTCAGTCCATGGAACAACTGAAAATAAGTATGCTGCAGCTGCACGATGGGCGCAAATAGACCCTTCAAAGGCCGCTACCATAGATGACTCTCCGTCAGGAATCAGAGACGCGACCCAAGCAGGCTATAAAGTAAGAATTGCGGTCCCCAATGCCTATACAACTGAAGATGCCGTAAAGGCCGCAGGAGCTACATTGGTTATTCCGGATCTTTCGTGTATATCGTCGGAAAATCTAATAGAGCTTCTCCTCAAGTAAAGCCATAAAAAAGTATCACACATAAATATAATATGACATGCGAAACCTGCGGGAGTCCTGGCAGAGCAGCGATATGCCTTGATGTACCGAAGATGGACGTTTTACACGCCGGCAATTTCTTATCCCTTGAACAATGCAATGACTGCAGCTACTTGTGGGCTACCGCTCTCTATGAACCATTCGCCAGCTTCAAATACGCGGTTCCGTGGGAAAAACCCCCGGAAGATTGGCACAAAATATATGGACTTGACGATGGCCGTACCATGGCACTCTGGATAGATAGGACTCTGATAAACGCCTACCCCGTATTGCAACCGAAAGATAGTGCTAATGCAGGTCTCCATAGGCAACGCGCTTATAGCGCATCCCCTTTCTTTGAGATGTATGCCACGCCTCAAGAAGTCGCGCAACTATACGGGCAAAACAATATCAGAGGTAGAGGACTTCCTGATCTTAACTTACTCCTAAAATAAAGCCGTTTTCATATTTTTAAACTATGTTCTCCATGGTTATCTATGGGCATAGTCACGGATTTCATAAAAAAGTTCCCGACCGGGACATTGGTATATCTTTACGTCGTGGCTGCACACAACGTGCCGTTCAACGTACTTTTCCTCGTTGCCGTGATAGTCTTGGACGAGCTTGATGAAATCATCGGCAAATTCCGATAATCACAGGCGGATTATCTTTCCCGGGAACGTGACGCCATCAAAGGGCGTCCAGCCGCACTTCGTCTTCATGTCGCCGTTCCTTATGACGGTTTCGCCCTCCGTGCCAAGGATGGTAAATTTTGCCGGAAACCCTTCTGCTATGCGGCCGCCGGCTATGCTGAAAAATCTCGCCGCGTTATAGCTTGTTATTTTTGCGGCTGCGGCCGGGCTGACGTATTTCGCCCGCAGGAGCCATAGAACGAAGTTGCCGTAAGTGTCAAGCCCCGGCATCCCTGAGGGCGGATCGGAAGAAAGCTTCTCGGCCATAGTATGGGGCGCATGATCCGTTGCCAGCATGCATTCGCCCCGTCGGACGGAGTCAACCAAGGCTGCACTGTCAGCGCGGCTACGCAAAGGCGGATTCACTTTGAACAACGGACCTGCTGCGCTTTCCCTGTTGAAATAAAGATGATGCGGCGTTATCTCGTGCATGAGATTACTTTCTCTGACGGCTGCCAGCCCTTCTTTTGTCGATACATGAGCTATATTTCCGTTTACATGGGTTTTTCTTATCAAATCAGCTGCTTTCACTATCGCTGAAACCTCGGATTCGGGGGGCCGGGCGTCGCCGTGAAATTCGCTTTGCGTGAAAAGCGCCTCGTCCTCGCAGTGGAACGTCACAGGCTTGCCTGTAGCCGCTATGATCCGGCACGCTTTCTCGGCATTCTCCCGGTCAAGCATCATGCCGCCCGTGCTCTTGGCCGTGTAAATCTTGTATCCCACGGCAAGCCTTGCGTTTTCCCGTATAAGATCGATATTTCCAACCCCTGCAAAATGGCGCACGTCCACCTTCGCTTTTCGCGCAAGCGCAACTTTCCTCAGCAGCCTTTCAGGCGTTGTCACGGGTTCGGGAAGGTTGGGCATGTCAAGCACCGTATGAACTCCTCCATTGAGCGCAGCCTCGCTGCCTGTAAGAAAATCTTCCTTGTGCTCCCATCCGGGCTCGCGCAAATGAACGTGCGGGTCTATGAATGCCGGAAAGATATAATGATCCTGCAATATCGTGGTAATGTCAGGAGAACGCAATTCCTTGCCTGAAACCTTCCGGATTATTCCTCCATTTATGCCTACGTAAGCTTCCTGAACGCTGGTAACAGGATCGACTATCCTGCCGTGTATGACCCGGTCGTAATCCATGGGAATAACTGTTTCTGAAACTTTATAATTGATAGTATGTTTATACTTATGGCGATTGTATGCAAATCGCGATAAACACGGAGGGAACCGCGACAAACCCCGCAACTCCTTCAGGAAGAAAAAAACGAGAATGAACGGGTTAAGCATGTTCGGGGCGGACAGGAACATCGAGAAATGGAACGAAGTGCAAGACTGCCAACTGTAACGCCCGCACGGTATCCCTGCAGTTAACACGATGCCTATATGACTTTGAGCTTCCCGCGAAAATCATCAAGGCGCGAATACCCTTTTCTTGCCATGAACGAAGCTAATTCGTCCTGAACCCTTGCGAAAACCGAAGGGCCTTCCTCCATGAAAGCCGTGCCTATTTGCACAGCTGATGCGCCTGCCAGTATGAACTCGAATGCGTCCCTGCCGGACGACACTCCGCCTACTCCGATGATGGGAATGTCAATCAATTCGTAAAACTTTCTCACGTTTGCAAGCGCCGTGTATTTTATGTACTTGCCTCCCAAGCCCCCGAATCCGCCCTTTGGTCTTATCACAGTAGCCTCTTTTTCTGCGTCTATTACGAGCGCATTGCCTATCGAATTGATGCAGCTAATGAATGCAGGCTTTCGCCTTTTCAGTATGCCCGCAGCTTCCTCGAAATGCACGAAGTCGAAATACGGCGGAAGCTTTACTCCGGCAGGTTTTTTTGATATTTTCAGGGCTTCCTTGAGCACCTCGTCCATCTGGACGAAGTCATATCCTATCTGCGGCTTTCCCTTGATGTTGGGGCAGGAAAGATTCAATTCAATTGCCGAGACTTCCGAATCGCTGAATGCCTTCAGCATCTGGATATTGTCTTCGAGGCACAGACCCGAAACGCTTGCTATCACGGGCTTGCCGAAACTTT
Source organism: Candidatus Aenigmatarchaeota archaeon (assembly GCA_018304585.1). Lineage (GTDB taxonomy): Archaea > Aenigmatarchaeota > Aenigmatarchaeia > GW2011-AR5 > GW2011-AR5 > JACQID01. The sequence goes on from JAGVVY010000018.1 coordinate 24,192, forward strand.
TCAGCAAAGCGGGAAACTTCATGTATTCCTTGTACCCAAGATTGGGCAATCCCATGGAATTTATCGAGCCGCTTTCCAGCGCGCAATATCGCGGCTCCTCGTTGCCTTCCCGCGGCTCCTTTGTGCACGATTTCATGGCTATGGCGGCGGAACGCGACGCTCCTATCGCTTCCAGTTCCTTCAGCGTGACATCCTTAGGCCCTGCCGCATTGAATATGCATGACCCAAGCTCTATGCCAGCGATTTTCACGGAAATGTCAGCCAAGCTTTACCGCCCCGTATTTCCTGTAATATTCGATCCAGTTTATCTTGTCCTGAAGATCAAGATACTCATTCATGATGCTAAAAATGTCCTTCATCGTCAGTATCGGGAACACTTTGACGCCTGCATCTTCCAGCTGCTCCGTAGCGCTCTTTTCCTCTGCGCGCTCCGCGTCCCCGAGCCTTTCCTGCCTGTCAACGGCGAGAACAAGCCCCACGATTTTGTGTTCGCCGAGTGCCCCGAGTTTTTTCATCGCATCTGTCTTTGTGCTGCCGGTAGTTATGACATCGTCCACCATCAATATCTTCGCGCCCGGCGTGAAATGGCCCGCGCCAACTATGGCATCATCCATCGCTTTGTCGCCGTATCCCTTGCTTTCTTTCCTGTCGTAAAGATAGCGCTTGTTCAGCCCGTGAAGCTCGTAAAGCCCTTCGCACGCGAGGCATGCGATGCTTATCCCGGCATAGGCAGGCCCGAATATGAAATCAAAGTCCTCTATCTTGCCCTCGTCAAGAAGCTGCTTGATGCGGTCGGCATAGGACTTCTTCAGTCCCTCCAACGATTCGCCGTCCGTCATGCCGCGCAGGTTTATCATGTTCGGCGAGCGCCTGCCGCTTTTGAATACGAAGAAGTCTTTTTCGTGCTGGGCCATGCGCACGGCCCCTTTCTCAAGCAGCAGCTGCAGGAAATCCCTTTTGTCCATGTCAGAACCTCTTTACTATGTTTGCGAACGCCCTTGCGCTCTCTGAAACGCTCTTTGCACCATAGATCGCCGAGCCTATTATGGCGTATGAAGGCCCGGCTATGCTTTCAAACGCCATGGCAAGATCCCCGCCCTGCGTCCCTATTCCCGGAAAGCAGAATTTCTTTCCCGGGTACATCCCGCTTATTTCCTTCATCCTCTCGGGCTTTGTTCCAGGAACCACGAAAAAGTCCACTCCCATCGATGCTGCCGCCGAATATATCTTTTCCGGGGCGTCCTGCCTGATATAATCGAAAAATCCCGGATGCGTCATCTCTCCACCGACCATGGGCACGACGCCGCTTTTCTGAAGCGCGGCTATCCAGCTTTTCTCGGTTTCAACGCCTGTAAAAGGAAAAAGAATGGCTGAATCAATTTTCGCGGCTTTCATCGCGTCTGCAAATTTTGCGCCCATGGCGGGTATGTCGTTGCCCGCTTTCTGGTGATCATATATAACCGGCAGCTCGCACTCATCACTGATGATTTCCATTGCATTGGCAAGGCCGAGTTCCAGGCCCATGACAAGGCCGAGCTTGTAGCCCACGATTCCGTCTATGAAACAGGTGGATGCAACAAGCTGCTTCAGCTTTCGCCCTGAAGAAATGTCGCAAGAGATTATTATGCCATGCTCCCTGTCAAACATAATCTTACATCTCAAAGAATTTTTTTAAAGCCGACAAGCCGCATTTTTTAAGCTTTGCCCGTCAACTAACTCCATGGACGCCGACGTGAAGGAAAAATACATCAAAGCCGGAAAGATAGCCTCGCACGTGCGGGACGCTGCCGTGAAAAAGGCAAAGCCCGGCGTGAAGCTGCTTGAGCTTGCCGAGTTCATTGAAAACGAAACGCGAAAACTCGGCGGAGAGCCTGCATTCCCGGCCAACCTTTCGCTGAACGAAATAGCAGCGCATTATACCCCTTACAAGAATGACCCGACCGCGATACCGGAAAATTCCATCCTCAAGATAGATATAGGCGTCCATGTTGACGGCTACGTTGCGGATACGGCAAGGACCGTGGCATTTTCCGCCGCCCTGCAGAAGCTTTCAGATGCATCGCGCTTTGCCCTTGAGGAAGCGATAAAGATAGTAAAGCCGGGCGCAAGGGTCGCGGAAATATCCAGGAAGATAGAAGAGACGATAAAATCATGCGGATACAGGCCCGTCTCGAACCTTACCGGCCACGGGCTTGACAGGTATTTCCTGCACGCATCGCCCCAGATACCTAACGTAGCAGTGACCGGCGACGTGCGACTTAAGGACGGGCAGGCGATTGCAATAGAGCCCTTTGCAACGGACGGCCGCGGCTTCGTCAGGGAGTCGTCCCCGGTTCTGATATACATGCTTACCGGCAGGAAGCCCGTGCGCAACATGGATGCGCGCAAGTCCATGGAATTTGCCGATAAGTTCGGCGGCCTTCCCTTTGCAGAAAGATGGCTGCCTTTTGATTCCGTGTTCAAGTCAAGGCTTTCGCTTAGGGAACTGAAAGAAAAAGGAATACTGTATGAATATCCGCCGCTCAAGGAAACCGGCATGGTCAGCCAGCATGAGCATACCCTGATAGTCGGGGACGAGCCCCTTGTGACCACGCTGTGAATGATAAATTTGATATAAAAAGCTTGTTCATGAAATAAAATCAGTGGGAACATGATAGTGATCGTTGACAACGGGTCGGGTGCCCAGGAAATTTCGCGCTTTCTGAAATCAAAGAACGCCGTAATGAAACCTGTCGAGGCGCTGAAAGCCAAGGCCGGCGGCTACATACTGTCCGACGGTGATCCAAAAAACATGGAAGCCAATCTCGACATTCTTGACAAATCCGAAGTTCCTGTTTTGGGAATAGGCGCAGGCGGACTCTTCATTGGCGCAGCTTACGAAGCCGAAGTAGCCCCGATGAAATTCGCCAAGACCGAAACTGTCTTGATAAAGAAACCCTGCCCGTTAACGCTCGATATGAAAAAGAATTTCATGGCCGCCAAAGCCTCCAACTTCGGGTTCTCGTCAGTACCTGAGAACTTCAACGTCATAGCATCATCAAAAGCCTATGAATATGAAATCCTTCAGGAAGCCGAGAACCCATTCTTTGTGGTCTGCTTCAATCCGGAACTCGGCATGGAAGGCCGCCAGATTCTTGCAAACTTTGAGAAGTTCGTTGAAGTCTGGAAGGAGTATCACAAGTGATACAGTGATAATAACAAAGTTTTGTGCAAACACGTTGCCGCCATTTATCGCACATGCCTCGGCGACCTTTCCGATGGAAAATCCCATCAGACTATCTCAGTGATACAATGAAAATAGCCCTATGTTCTCCCGAAGATTTGCCCGAATGCGCCCCTATATACGCAGAAGAATATGAAAAAGGCGTATACAAGAAGAAATGGACGGAAAGAGAAAGCTCTTATAAGGCTGAAGGAGCTTTTTTACGGAAACGAGGGATACTGTTTCGTCATGAAAGAACAGGGCAAGACAATAGGATTCATTTTCGCAAGAAGGCAGCAATGGGGCAACGAGCACGCCGTCAACGTGGACGATATGACGATAGCCCGCGGATTTCAAGGAAAAGGGCGTGGTGCCGCTTTATGGAAATATTTTGAAAACAAAATGAAAAGCGCCGGGGTGGCTCGCATATACTTGCTTGTCCATGTAAAGTCCAGAGCCATGAAATTTCATAGGAAGAATGGCTTCTGGAAGATGGGGGACGTCCTTATGGAAAAAATTCTGAAATAAAAGAATCATCCCGTATAAATGATGTCCTCTTCCATCTTCTGCTGCTTCTTTTTCTTCATCATGGTTTCGTAATATTTGTTCATGTCTTCGCTGACGGAAGGCTTCATCTCCTTGAAGACGGCTTCAAAGTCTTTTCTTGCGACTTCCTTGGAATCTATGTCCTTTCTCATGGCGTTCATCGCAGCCTCCCTTACGTAGGCCTCCAGATCCGCGCCGGAAAATCCTTCCGTTTCTTTCGCCAGCTTGTCAAGGCTTACGTCCTTGGTCAGCGGCATATCCTTTGTATGCACTTTCAGCACCTGAAGCCTCGCCTTTTCGTCGGGCGTGGGCACGAGTATCTGCCTGTCAAACCGCCCGGGTCTCAGAAGCGCCGGGTCCACTATGTCCGGCCTGTTCGTCGCCGCTAATACAACGACATCATGCAGGTCTTCAAGGCCGGAGATTTCCGTCAATAGTTGCGACACCACGCGCTCCGTCACCTGTGAGTCGCCTGAAGAGCCCCGCCTCGGCACGAGGGCGTCTATCTCGTCGAAAAATATCACGCTCGGGGATACCTGCTTCGCGCGGCGGAACACGTCGCGTATGTGCCTTTCCGATTCGCCCACCCACATCGAAAGCATCTCCGGGCCCTTGATTGAAATGAAATTGGCTCCGCTTTCGCTTGCCACGGCCTTCGCAAGCAGGGTCTTTCCGCATCCGGGCGGGCCGTAAAGCAATATGCCTGCAGGCGGCCTTATGCCGAGCCTTTTGAACGAGTCGGGATACTTCATCGGCCATTCCACCGCTTCCATAAGCGACTGTTTAACCGCGTCAAGACCTCCTATGTCCGCCCATTTTACGTTGGGCGCCTCTATCAGAACTTCCCGCATCGCAGAGGGTCCGACCATCTTGAGGGCGTAATTGAAGTCTTCGTCCGTGACCGTGAGCTTCTTTATTATTTCCGGGTCTATCGGCTTGTCTTCCTTTATCGAAGTTATATCCGGCAGCACGCGCCTCAGCGCATGCATTGCGGCTTCCTTGCACAGCGCCTGTATGTCCGCGCCTACATAACCGTGGGTTATCCCTGCTATGTTTTCTACGTTCACCTCTTTTGAGAGCGGCATGCCCCTTGTATGTATCTGCAATATTTCCCTTCTCCCTTCCTTGTTTGGAATGCCTATCTCTATTTCCCTGTCAAAGCGGCCGGGCCTTCTCAATGCCGGATCAAGCGCATTCGGTATGTTCGTTGCGCCTATGACTATTATCTTGCCCCTTGATTTCAGGCCGTCCATGAGCGTGAGCATCTGCGATACCACGCGCTTCTCGACTTCACCGCGCACTTCCTCGCGCTTGGGCGCTATGGCGTCTATTTCGTCAATGAAGATTATGCTCGGCGCGTTCTTCTCGGCCTGTTCAAAGACTTTGCGTATGTTCTCTTCCGATTCGCCGTAGAACTTTGACATGACTTCGGGCCCGTTTATCACGAAGAATTTGGCCCCGCTTTCGTTGGCAACGGCCTTCGCAAGCAGGGTCTTGCCCGTGCCGGGCGGACCGTGCAAAAGTATGCCTTTCGGTGGCTCTATTCCCAGGCGCTCAAAGAGCTCCGGATGCTTCAAAGGAAGCTCTATCATCTCCCTGACTTTCTTCACTTCCTCGTGCAGGCCGCCCATGTCCTCGTACGTGACTTCCGGTATCTTCCCTTCTTCCACGGGCGCGGTTGCCTGGGGCAGGAGCTCCACGTCAGTCGCGCGCGTTATTCTTACTATGCCCTTCGGTTCGCTGCTGACGACCACGAACTTCTCGTCTCCGAAAGGCGTGAACATGAAATCCCCGAAGTCCATGCCAAAGAACTGCTCGAACAGCGAGTTCTGCGACCTTCTGTCCTGGACCACCGGATTCGGTATTATGATGTCGCCCGTAAGCACGGGCCTCATCAGCAGGTTCTGCTTGAGCAGGTTGCCGCCCATGTGTATTATGATGCCCTTTCTTGCAGGCGCAATGGTGACGGCCTTCGCTTCCTTGACTTCGCAGCGCCTTACCTTGACGGATTCGCCTATGCCTGCGGCGCAGTTCCTCCTTTCGAGCCCGTCCATTCTTATTATGTCCAATCCTACATCTGCAGGATAAGCGCGAACCGCTATAGCGCCCGTTTTTCGCTTTCCCTCGATTTCTAAAACGTCTCCTTCGTTTATTCCTAGCCTTTTCATCTCTTTGGAGGGAATTCTCACGATGCCTCGGCCGAAATCCGCCCTTTCCGTCAGCTCGCCCACGTTAAGAACAACTTCTTCCATCATTACTATTCCCCTCCCAAACTTATATATTTGTCCGATTGTTATGGCCGTGCCTTCTCGCCTTCAGCACGACGTCCATGATATCATAATCGACCTTTTCCTCCCATTCGCGGAAGAATTCCTCCATGATCCTCATGTGCTCCTTCGCCACAAGGAAAACCGAATCCGCTATCTTCTCGTGCGGAACGCTGTCCAGCAGGCCGTTGCGCCTGTACTCGTAATTCTTCCCGTTCCTCGGCACGGTCTGCTTCCAGCCGTGAAGCTTGCGGAAGAACGCTATCCTCTCGTAGTCCGATGAGAAGCGCTCCGGATTTGTACGGAAGCTTATTATGATGCATTCGCCGCCGTCCTTCCGGATTTCTATCCGTACAACCATTTAGCATTATACGTAATGCTAAATTATTTAAATGGTTAGGATAACGGAGAATGCTAATTTATACGCCGGTGTTTTATCCTTTCGTCCGATAAAATAACTATGAAAATAGCCACAAATACGCCGCTTGACAAGATACTGGACGACGGCATAGAGGACGACGCGATAACGAACTTGTACGGCCCGGCGGGCGTGGGCAAGACGAATATTGCAATATGCGCCGCGATACAGGCCGCGAAGGACGGCAAGCACGTCGTATATATTGACACCGAAGGCTCGTTCTCCCTTGACAGATATTTCCAGCTTGGCGGCACTGAAGAGCTGCTGAAAAACATATCTTTCGTAGAACCCACTTCGTGGAAACAGCAGCATGCCGAGATTCTGCGCCTCGATAAAGGCATGGAGAAGAAAGGCGTCGGCCTGATAATCGTGGATTCCATCGTTTCGCTTTACAGGCTGGAGCTTGACGACAATAATTTCCAGGTCATAAACCGCCAGCTTGCAACACAGTACTCGGTGCTGTCACGCATCGCAAGGACCCTAAAGATTCCGGTCATAGTCACGAACCACGTCTACGGCATCCGCGGCGAGGGCAAAGAAGGGGAGAAAATCGAGATGACGTCGCGCACGATAAGCAAATACTGGTCAAAGGCGCTCATTGAGATAAAGAAAACCGAAGCCGCCGGCCACCGTCTCGCCGTCGTCCGCAAGCACCGCTCTGTCGCGGAAGGCAGGAGCATTGAGTTCGAGATCAAGGAAGACAGGCTGAAAGAAGTCAAGTTGCTCGGGATAATTTAGGGGCATTGTTAAATCCCGGCAATGACGTGACGTTCACGCTATGTCCCGGGAGCACGAAGCGCTGCCGCGGATTATTCCGGGCGGGAAGTTTAAGGCTTTTGCCATTTCGCTTAACCTATGCGACGTATTGCGCCCATCCGCACAAATTAATATTTTCTCATAGTAATAATTTATTGATACCAAATGCACGAATACATGAACGCCTTTCTGATATTCGGCGTGATAACGCTAATAGGTGGCAGCGCGATGCTGCTTGGGCTATTGTTCAAGTTCCTTCTGGGCTTATAGCATCATGGAAATGACCGCCATCCTTACCGGAACGCCGTTCCTGGCCTGCCTGAAGTAGGCCGCTCTTTTGTCGCCGTCTATCTCCGCGCTTATGTTTCCCACGCGCGGAAGCGGGTCCATTATCATGCAGCGCTCGGGCAGCACGGCCATCACGTCTCTGTCTATTGTATAGCATTCGGCGCCCTCGCCTTTCAGCCGTTCCTTCTGCACCCTGTTGCAGTACACCACGTCCGGCGATATCCCCTTTAGAACCTCTTTCATCCTGGAAACTGGATAGGATCCTTTGAACATGGATTTCATCTTTTCCGGCGCGGACAGACCCTCCGCATGAACGGAATACAGCTCGTTGCCATCGAACTTGGAAAGGCTTCGCATCAGGGAATGTATTGTCCTTGAATATTTCATGTCCCCCACGAACGCGACTTTCAATCCGTCAAGCCGCCCGGTTTGCTCCATTATCGTGAACATGTCAAGAAGCGTCTGCGTCGGGTGCTCGTTGGAGCCGTCGCCGGCGTTTATCACGGGAACTCCGGCGATTTTTGAATAGGCCTGCATCTTCCCCTCTTCATTGTCGCGTATCACCGCTATGTCGGCATAGCCGGCAAGTATTCTTATGGTGTCCTCCTTCGTTTCGCCCTTTTCCCGCGACGAGCCTGCGTCCTTGTGCGTTATGACCTGCCCGCCCAGCCTGTACATCGCCGCCTGAAAGCTTTTCTCGGTCCTTGTCGACGGCTCGAAAAATATATTGGCAAGTATCCCGCCTTTGCATAACTCCCGCGGCTCCCTCGCAAACGAAGAAGCAACGGACAATATTTCTTCAATGTCGGAACGGGAAAGCTGCGCCACGGATGCAAGGCTCTTCCTGTCCCACATGGAAATCTTATCGTCAAAAAACTTATTATAGTAGATGGCATTAGTTTTCAGGCATTCTCTATATACAGCAAAGATAGAGTTGTCCAGATACTTCCGTCATTTGCTATAATAGCACGCTTTGCCGAAATTATTTCCTTCATCCAAAATCATATTGCCCGGACTTCTATGCCCGTGCCTTCAAGCGCGGACTTGAATTCCGCGGCATCGGCCAGGGGAACCGCTATCTTGGGCTTTATTGTATTCGCCGCGGCGCCATGGCTGAGAAACGCTATGTCAACGGTCGCATTAACGGGTCCGGCCGTTTCGCCGTCGTTGTAATAAATTGCCATGCCGTCCGTCGTGACAAGATACGCGTTGCCCTGCATGCCGCCTTTCGCTGCGGGGAAGGACCGTATGCTCGTCTCGCCGAAACTGAACGACATTTTATCCGTGTCTGCCATGGAATAAACGCTTCCCGTCATGCCTGCCACGCAATTGAGCGGCCCTATTATCCGTGTATCATTGCGCTTCAATTGCTCGGCAGCGGACTTGTCGCAGTCGTCGTAGCTGAAGAATATGTAATCGGCTTTGGGGGCATACCCAGGCATGTTTGAAGGATTGAAATATACGGTTTTCTCTCCTGTAGCGCTTATGATATTCTCGCCGTATTTTGCAAAATGGTAGCCATTGTACTCAAAATCCGGCTGTACGCATCCTGCGGCAAGCACGCAAATTATCAGCAATGCGGGGTACTTCATTCGTGCCCCTCCTTCTTCTTGTGCATGCTGAGCGCCCGGTTGCTCTTGATCCCTCGCGGGGCAGCGGGAAGCCGGTGCGGCATCCGTTCTTGTAGCCCGTGCAACCGACAAAACGTTTGCCCGTTCTCCAGAGCTTGTGAACTTTAAGGGTGCCGTGGCATTCCTTGCATGTCCCAAGTATCGATTGCTTGTCCTGTGTCGCGATGACTGCTTTTGTGAGTTCCTCTCCTATTTTCATTTCCTTTTTCTTGAACTCGGATGATATTTTCGATAGTTCCTTCTGGGCTTCCTTAAGCACATGCTCACGCTTTTCTTTGCCAAGTTCAATATTTTCTGTCATCTGATCAAACATGCCGGTAAGTTTCTCCGAGACGACATCGGGCACATTCTTCTCAAGTATATCAGAAAGCTGCTGGCCAAGTTCTGTGACTTCTATGCTCTTCCCTATGACATAACCACGATTGTAAAGTATCTGAAGGATCTGCGCTCGGGTTGCTTTTGTTCCGAGATTTTTCTCTTCCATTTCCTTTAGTACAGAACCCTGCGAGTACCTGGCAGGAGGCTGCGTTTCTTTGTCAAGCATATCTACGCTTACTATCTCCAACGAATCATCTTTTTTCACATCAGGCAATGCCTGATCCTCACGCTGGGCGTATTTTCCATAAAGCGAAAGCCAGCCTTTCTCTATGGTCTTCTTTCCGTGAATGAGAAACTCCTCGCCATTTACATCAAGGATAATTTTCTGGCTTTCTCTTTTAGCAGGATCGCCAAAGCACGCCATGAATCTTCTTACTAGAAGATCATAAACTTTCTTCTGTTTGTCGCCCGCTTTTGACGGAATCTCGCCTGTAGGATAGATTGCCGGATGAGCCGGATCCGTACGCGCACCTTCATGAGGTTTGAGTTCTTTTTTAAGAAGGGCTTCTGCTCCCTTTGAATAGTCTTTCTGTTTGCCAAGGGCGCTGATAATTTTTTTATAATTTATGTCAGGGGGCAGTTTTTCCGAGGAAGTTCTGGGATAAGATATGTATCCTGCCTGATAAAGCGTCTCGGCTATATTCAAGCCTTGCTGGGGTGAATACCCGAAATACCTGTAAATATCGCTAAGGAATGATGTAGTGTTGTAAGGCTTGGGCGGTGCCTGTGTCACCAGCTTTTTTTCTACATCCTTTACAACTGCTTTCTTGGCAGAGGCTTTCTTCATAACGCTTTCTGCCTTGGCTTTTTCCCATATCTTGTCTTCGGCGTAGTCCGCAAGAAGCGTTTCTTTGCCTATCTTCACATTAAGTTGTATGAGCCAAAAAGGCGTTGATTTGAATAGTTTTATCGTTTTTTCATGCGATGCCAAAAGGTGGAGGGTTGGCCCCTGAACGCGTCCTGTTGATAGAATCCTGAATCGCTTGGCGCTCTTTTTTATTGCGTTCGTAAGGGCGCGCGTTAGGTTTATGCCATAGTACCAATCAAGATAATGACGCGCCATCCCCGCCTCTATGAGATTTTTATTAAGATGTTTTTCCGCGTGAAGGTAGCTGTCAACAAGCTCGGCCTTCGTCATTGTGGAGAATTTCATTCGTGCAGCATCTTTTCTGCCAAGCATGAGATTGAGAATGTTGAAACCTATGACCTCTCCTTCGTCGTCATAGTCAGTTGCTACAATAACATCGCCCGCATCAGATGCCAATTTCTCTATATTCCTGAAGTAAGGCTCTGAGAATGCAGCCATCTGGTTTGCCTTGAATGAAGGAACCCATTCAACGTCAAAATTCGGGTATTCCCATCCTTTGCCTATTTGCTTTAACGTAAAAAGATGGCCGACTGCAGGGACGGTAACAAATTTTTTGCCGTCTCTCTGGAATTCGTACCAGACTGCCTTGCTTCCTTCTTCAAACATTTTTTTAGGTTTGCCTTCTGCAAGAGCCTCGGCAATGCTCTTGGAAGCCGTCGGTTTCTCGCAAATGATGAGAGTGTGCGCCATATATTTCAAATGATAATAATATAGTATATGTTTAAATAAATAGAATCATTTGCCGCATTATATCGATGCCGCTCTATTTCGCCATGAATATGCCTATGCTGTTCCTGTAAGGGCCGTTATCCTCAACCCTTTCAAACTCATGCTCTGCGAACCGTCCCAACCAGCCGTGCAAATCTCCGGAACCTATCACGATGCCGCCGTCTGCAAGATGCCGCTTTATCTGCAAATATACTTCGTCCATGTATCTTATGCCGGCATCGTCCCTCCTGATTATCGCGTCATCAATGCCGTTGAATAATACGTTCCCTTTCAGGTTTCTGGCCAGTCCTTTCAGGAAAAGTAGCATATCCTTGTCCGACACATCCCAGCGCGGGTAATTCTCCATCGGCATCCCTTCTTTTACGCCTTCTACCGCGGATTTGTACGCGCCCCTGCCCGTTGCCAGAATATCCGTTCCGAGGTAGTCGCTCGTTCCTGCCACCGACGCCAATCTGTACATCCTTTTCACGGATTTTGGGCTGCCGCACGCAAGGTCTATGACAGGCTTGTCCTTGAATCTTTCCGCGACCCACAAACCAAGCTCCGTCAGCGTATATCCTGACGAACGGTCCTCATATTGATGGGGATTGGCCAGTGCCTCTTCCAGATTCTCCGCATATTCTGCCTGCGTCAAAATATTGAAATGCGGCTGAAGCTTTTTCCGACCGAACACGAATGCCATCTATTTAATTGGCAGGCAGAATATTTAAAGATTTACTACTAATTAATAGTTACTATTTTCTCTTCATTTCCGCGAACCCGCAATACGGCTGCAAAACTGCCGGTATCGCTACCGACCCGTCCGCCTGCTGGAACTGCTCAAGAATAGCGACCATCACGCGGCTTGTCGCTGCGGCTGTGTTGTTCAATGTATGCACGAAGCCTTTCACAGCCATGCCTTCTTTTTCCTTGTATCGTATTCCCAGCCTGCGGGCTTGGTAATCCGTGCAATTGGAATTCGAGCCGATTTCGCGGTAATTCCCGTCTGCCATAAGAAATTCAATATCATATTTCTTGGCAGCGATGCTCCCTATGTCTCCAGTGCATACATTCACAACGCGGAACTTTATGCCAAGGCTTCCCAAAAGCTCCTCCGAATTCTTCTGCAGTTCCTCGTGTAATTTCCACGAGTCTTCAGGTCTTGAAAAAACGAACTGCTCTACCTTATTGAACTGGTGAACACGGAATATGCCCTTGGTATATTTCCCGTGCGCTCCTATCTCTTTACGGAAACAGGGCGAGACGCCGACAAATTTCATCGGAAGGTCTTTCTCAAGCACTATTTCATCGCCCAGCATGGCGCCTATAGGATGCTCGGACGTTGCAATCATGTACAGGTCTTCGTCTTCTATCTTGTACATCACGTTTTCAAAGTCTTCCAATGAAACGACACCTTCATAGGCCTTCTTTCTCATCATGAAAGGCGGCTCTATGAGTTTGAGCCCTCTTTTTCGAAGAAAATCAATCGTATAACGGACTATTGCCATGTCGAGTATGGCAAGCTCTTCCTTAAGATAAAAGAATCCTGTACCGGAAACCTTTGACGCCCGCTCCTCGTCTATCAGTCCCAGCGCAAGCGCGATTTCCAGATGGTTCTTGGGCTTGAACGTGAAACCAAGCGTGCCG
>JAGVVY010000015.1 GCA_018304585.1 Candidatus Aenigmatarchaeota archaeon
TCTGGATTCTTTGCACTCATGAATAATGGGGCATTTATATTAACAGTTCTTCTGGATGCAGCACGGGAAAGTTCCTGACATGGTTTATTATTTCCATCGTTTGCCTATATGTTTCTTCAACAAAATCATCATTCAGATGCGGCTTCAGTTCAAAGTCACCTTCCTTGGGATTCCTTCCGCCAAGCTGAATTATTCTGAGCGCCGTTCTCATTTCAGGAACTTCTATGCCAAATCTCTCCTTTATTTCAGCGTCATGACGGTAATCGACATGGTCAAGACATCTTGGACTCTTAAGCTCTTCAAGAATGCAGCCTCTATCCGGTCTATGATAGGGACAGGCCATGCTCCGGCCGGGAGTCTCGTAATTCCTTCTCTCACGAAGTGAGATTATATTACTTCCGCAACTTCCTTCCAGCAAGTCTTCGGATGTTGCCTTATCAATCCCGCAACTGCCTACGCCATCCTCTCTCCATTCGCTATTATATGTTCTGACCGTGATTTCATGCCAAAGAAGATTATATACGCCTGCGATTTTTCTGTATTGTGCTACCATATGAGCTTCTTCTGGCGGCAAGGCTTCCAAGTATTCGTTGAATGAACTAACCCTTCTTCCGTTTCTCATAATTGTCACTATTCAAAACGATTAAATACCGATATAAATTCGAGAAATTCATGAGCATTCTATTTCTTATCAGACTTATTCTTGACTGCCTTGGCGGCATAAACTACATTATCAAAGCCATCTGACAACATCTTCCTCCTTTTTTCGCCACCAGATATTTTCCATGCATAATTTGTGTTCGCTTGAGAAAACTCTCGCGCTTTTTTTAGTGACAGTGCGTAATCAGTCATCAAGCAAGTAATTTGCACAAGCTTATTAGCATAAATGGCGACCGCTTCTATGTTGACACTCAAATTCCTATCTGATTTTGGACTTTCTTGCAATGCACGCTTATTCCAACTAGCCGGTGGATAAACTGTTATTTCTTAAAAGTAATTAAATTTTATAGTTTTAAATAGTCTTCTGTTAAATTTTTGCCGATAACATGCCCGACGGGACAAGAGATTACGGATTTGGATTGCTAATCGATAAATTGCTGTCCGAAGGCTATGAAATCAAAACCCGGCATTATAAGCCTCTGGAATTTGACATTCTGACTGCCCCGGCTAAAAACTTTGATGAGGAAAATAGTGATATCCATGACATGATCATCGCATACGCGAATAATGCAATTATTGGCGCAAAGCGTATGTTTCCTGGCGTTAACATACCGCCGAATCAAGAAACTTTCACCCCAACTGAAGCGTATGCAATCCAGATACTTGGAGATGTAATGTCCATTCATACGTCACAAAGGGGCAGCGACGTCATTGCCCAGGCAATCTTAGGAATACTTCCAGATACCTCAAACGCATTTCATCCCGAGAATCCAGAGGCATACATTAATTTTAACAACGTGGCAAACGGCACTTATCCAAATTCAGTAGCCTATCACTATGATGAAGAAGTAGAATCCGGCAGGCTCCCAAACGGCAGTACACTCGCCATGATGTATGTTGTTGGTCCGGCCCAATTACTGCAAATTGCGTCAAACGGACGCATTTGGGAACATAACACAAATAGGCGATATAGACCAAAAGAAGTCGCATTCCCATATACAAATGATGCGTTCCAACTGGAATATTTCAATGACGGCAACAACTCGTTTGGCGTAGATATGCAGACAGGCGACAACAATGTGCGGATTACAGGCCGCGCAGAATTGCCGCAAGAATACAGGCATCAAATAAGATCCGCCCTTGAATCCGGCCCCTATATAATGACAGAAGAAGGCTTGGCGGTTCCGGATAGACGATGGCTCAATCTTGCAAAGACGCATCCTCTGATTAGTTATGAAATGCGCTCTTCCATGTAATAAACAGGAATTAGCTGCAAAGGATACAAAATTCCTTATTAATCCGGCAATTTGTTAATAAATTATTTTTTTCTCCCTTCGGAAAAGCCATGTACCTATTAGAATTTTTATTCAAAAAATGGGAGGTCATATATCTTTATAAGAGGCAGTCATATAGACTAATGAAAATGCCAAAAAATCATGCAATAATAGGCATAATTCTTTTGTTGATTATTATAGGAACACTACTTTTTGCAGAGACGATACCAGAATCGATAATGCAAAATTTTGAAGGGGATCAACGCATCGAGGCTGTTTTTGGAGAGTCGGATTGCTCATTAATTCAGGTACCCGCATTGAACGATTCGTACTATAAAGGTCCTATGATAGATACACACATACACATAGCGGCGATACCTGACGGGCCGGTTTTCGGACAGCCGAATGAAAATGATCATCCTCTGATGGGAGTGAACCTCAGGATGGGAGACTATGTCTGCATGATGGATCAGGAAAACACGAGCAAGGTCTTTGCATTCTTTCCCGTATGGGATCCGATAATAACAGATTCCCTCGCAATCGTCAATCAAACGCTGGGAAAATATCCTGGAAGATTCGTGCCTTTCATAATGCCGCCTGATAGCGACAACTCGCCTGGCGGCTATCCTACAGTCAAGGCAGGCGCCCTTGAAGAAATGCTTTCAGTTTACCCAGGCATGTTTCAAGGGTATGGCGAGATAGGACTATATGCACGTCAAGGCGGGGCAGCCGAGCTTCCTCCGGATTCAGAGAGACTTACGGACATCTATCCTGTAGTGAGACGAAACAATCTCATTGTGTATGTCCACCTTGGAGAAGGGCAGAAAAAAAGCTTTGAACGCGTGCTGGAAGCGAATCCGGATATAAATTTCATCTGGCACGGAGACCAACTCATAGCCGGAAGCGCTGAAAGGCAGAACTTATCGGAGATAGAGGATATACTATACAAGCATTCCAATGCCTACTACGGCGTGGACGAACTTTATGGCGACACATGGCTATTGAGACCACAAGTTAGCAAACAGCAATTCCTACAACACTTCAATAATCCTGAACTGCTTCTTGCGCAGGATGTTGCAACGTGGAAAGGCTTTATAGAAAGGCATCCGGACCAGGTT
Organism: Candidatus Aenigmatarchaeota archaeon; assembly: GCA_018304585.1. GTDB lineage: Archaea > Aenigmatarchaeota > Aenigmatarchaeia > GW2011-AR5 > GW2011-AR5 > JACQID01. The sequence continues at coordinate 3,053 of JAGVVY010000015.1, forward strand.
CTCTGGGGGACTGACAGAGGCTGGAGTGCCCCTTGGTCATTGGACGAAGACGTTGCAGTTACGTTGAATACTTACACTCGTGCATTCATCGCACGCCTTGATATTTCAGTTCAGGAAAAATTTGCGTACGGCAATGCACAAAAATTGATAGAGTAATGTCTTATGATTCAGGATAAAATTTTACTTAGCTCATAAGATCAATCTTATAATCTTCCCAGAAATAATTACATTTTCTGCAGTAGATGAGTCCTGTGTCATTGACCATCTCATTTGAACAACGCGGGCATTTCATAGGCGCCCCCTCGTAATCACCTCATAAAATATTGTTACTATTCAATGAAAAAATAAAAAACGCAAAAACCACGATGATCCCACAAAAATTGGAACGTGTTATCTGAATACGGTCTTACAAAAACACGATAAAGGAAAACAAAAAAGAAAAAATTCACGATTCTATATGATTATTTTAGAGAATTTACTTTTTCTTTCCCATCAAGGCACCCCCATACTGTGCATATAGGGTGATGACCGCCTGCAATACTTAAGAATTTCCGGACTTGAATGCAATAATCAGAGAAATGAAATGCAGTATTTACTGGACGGACCTGAATGCATCCTCAAGAAAACTTTCCCAATGAGCATATAGGAGTGATAACCTTTCTTCCTCCATATTGCGGCTTTTTTCGCCATAAGTTTGCAGAATAGGCGTACTAATGATATTTTGACCTATTTCGAGCTTGTAAGAATCAATGAGTTCATTAGGTTCTCCACCTGCTTCAACATTCGCCATTTGAGAATATGCCCCCATGCTTCTGAATGCGTCAGGAGAAAATTCCCCCATTATCCTAACCCGTATGCTCTGAACATTCGGGTTCTTCTCAAACCGGAAGGTAATATACTCACCGTCCCATTCAGGGTCGCGTTCCCTTTCTATAGAATACCGGACTCCCATTTCATCTAATTTCCATGCAAGAAAACTGGTAAACTCGTATTGTGGCACGGGATTCATAATTTAAGGTATACATGCAAAACTTATAAATCATTTTCAGATGCCTAGTATCCCATAAATACTGCCATCTTTTTTGCAAGCTCCTCCCTGCCTTCGCTATCGGATAGCATGGAAAACATTTTTGAAACAGAGACCTTCTTCTTTTTCATAAACTCTAGAAGCTTTCGCGGCGTAAATTTGCTGCCGCGAGGCATTGCGGATTTGAAGGTCCTGTAAAGGTAAACGGCCCGATAAACGTCCGCCAAAGAAGTATCCGGAAAGTCAGAAGCCATTTCTTCCGCCTTCTTCATGAAGTATTCGTCATCTTCATAATACCGGTAATAAGGCCCAACATCGCTGTTCACGAAAGTTTTCAGGTGCTTGGCAGGAGGCGCAAAATCTTTTGCAAAGCCGCAGTACTGGAGCCAGAGAATGGCTTTTGTGTATTTTATCCCTGCCACGTCGCCGTCCTCGGCAATTTCATCTATCAGCTCCTTCGTCTTTTCCTTGCCGGATGCCAGCGTTGCAAGATTCTCGAAAATACCTTTCTTCCTGAAGAACCTGGCCCCTCCTTTTATGGAAGCCGTTATATAAAACAAGTCGCGAAGAACACCCGAAACCGCCGCTTCCGCGCTATCGTCCCGTATCTTGCCGAGGCGCTCCTTGAGAAAAGCCCGTACTGCGCTCTCCCAATCCTCGCCGTCGGTTGCCATAACATAGTCATAATCGATGTATTTCTTGAGCATGGCCATGAGAAAACTTATTTCCGCATCCGAGCGGTCCTTGCCTATGAAGACGACGCGGCAGAATTTTTCCCATATTTCCCTGCCCGATGCAACAGGAACAGGCTCTTTTTTCACGGCGTTCACGAGCTCTTTGAAGCCGTCCGGGTAGTCCATTGTCATAGTTGCCGTCATAACTATAAGTACGGTAAAATAAATTTAGGCATTGCCGCTTATCTCGTCATAAACGGCCTTGTAGCCCTTCATAACTAGAGTCGCTTCGTCCTTGAGTATCTCGACCCCGATCCTGCCGCTTGAATACAGTTCGCCTATTTTCAGGCTTATGTTTTCCGAATTCATCAATTCCCCGAAGCTTGCCCTGTCTGCCGTTATCCTTATGTCCGGGTCGGCTGCATTGCCTTCGGAGGCGGAAGGCGCGTTGTCGGCAGTTGTCACTGCAAACGCAACGCCTTCAACCACTATCTCCATTTCAGCGGCTTCTCCGGAAAGGCTGTCGTGTATCTTGTATGCGCCCAGTTCATTGGCCAGCCAAGCGACATGCTCTTCGCTTATATCATGGCCTTCAAGAAGCACGGGCTTTTCTAGCGCAGGCTTCTCCGTAGAGGGAGAAATAACGCCGAAATACATGTAGCCTATTGCGCCAACTACCATGGCCACAACAGCGCCAAGAATGATTATTTTTGAAACCATGACACCAAGCAATATATTGCGAATAAGGGTATAAAAAAGAAAAGAAGAAACTTCAGATTATTATTGCAGCCGTTTTTTCGTCCTTCTCCGCGTCGAAATCCGCGACCAAAGCTTCAGTCGTGATTACCATCCCGGCTATGGACGCGGCATTCTGCAGCGCCGAGCGCACGACCTTCGTGGGATCGAGAACTCCGGACTTGAAGAGGTCTTCAAATGCGTCCTTCTTGGCGTTGTATCCCATGTTTTCGTCATTCTCCGTCCGCAGCCGCGCAACAACCTCGGCGTCTTCCCTTCCGGCGTTCCTTGCTATCTGCCTCAGAGGCTCTTCGAGCGCCCGTTTCACTATCCCGGCGCCCACAGCCTGGTCGCCCTTCATGCCCGCAGAGTCCACGAACCTGACGGCCCTGTAAAGTGCTATGCCGCCGCCGACCACGACGCCTTCTTCGACGGCCGCCTTGGTCGCGTTCAGCGCATCGTCAATGCGCATCTTCTTCTCCTTCATTTCCGTCTCCGTGGCGGCGCCGACCTTTATGACCGCTACGCCTCCGCCCAGCTTCGCAAGCCTCTTTTTCAGGTCGGATTTTTTGTAGTCCGAGTCCGCCAGGGAAACCTGCTTCTCGATCAGGTGCTTTCTTGCGTCTATGGAGGCTTTGGAACCCCTGCCTTCAATTATAGTCGTCTTCTCCCCGTCAACGGCGACTTTTCGCGCGGTGCCCAGCATGTCCTCCGTCACGTTCTCAAGCTTCATGCCCTTGTCCTCGCTCACGACCTTGCCGCCCGTGAGCGCGGCTATGTCCTCGAGCATCTCCTTCTGCTCGTCGCCGAAGCCGGGAGACTTTACAGCGCAAACCCTCAGGCTGCCCCTTATCACGTTCAGTATCAGCGTAGCCTGCGCCTCCTCCTCTATGTCTTCCGCTATGATCAATAGCGGCCTTCCTTCTCCCGCGGATTTCTCGAGCACCGGAACTATCTGCTTCATGCCCGTTATCTTCCTGTCATAAATCAGCACGTAAGGCTCTTCCATCTCGCAGACCATCTTCTCATGGTCGGTTGCCATGTAAGGCGAAACGAAGCCGCGCTCGAACTGCATGCCTTCCACGACTTCCATGGACGTTTCAAAGCTCTTGGCTTCTTCAACGGTTATCACTCCCTGGTTGCCCACCTTCTCCATAGCGTCGGCGATGAGATTCCCCATCTCATCGTCATTGTTCGCGGATATGGTCGCGACCTGCCTTATCTTTTCCTTGTCCCGGACTTCAGCGCTTTTTTCCCTGACGCTGTCGACCACAATAGCGACGGACTTCTCGATGCCGCGCTTCACCTCGATGGGGTTCGCCCCGGCCGCTATGTTTTTCAGGCCTTCCCTTATCATGGCCTGCGCAAGGATGGTTGCGGTCGTTGTTCCGTCGCCTGCGACGTCCTGGGTTTTTGAAGCGACTTCCTTGACCAGCTTCGCCCCTATGTTCTCGAACTTGTCGTGAAGCTCTATTTCCTTCGCTATCGTCACGCCGTCGTTGCTGACAATCGGATGCCCCGGCCTGTCCAGTACCACGTTCCTGCCTCGCGGGCCGAGCGTCACTTTAACCGTATTCGTCACCTTGTCCACGCCGCGCATCAGCGCCTGCCTTGCGCTCTCGTCGAATATTATCTGCTTTGCCGCCATAACATCACACCTCTATTTTTGCAACTATATCCTTGAACTGCACTACAACGTATTTCTTACCGTCAATCTCGAACTCTTCCGAGCTGTAGCCGCCGTATATGACCCTGTCGCCTTTTTTCAAAGGAAGCTCCTTGCCGTCCTTGGCCGTGCCCACAGCAAGGACTTCGCCTTCCTTTCTGCCCTCTTTGGCCGACTCGGGTATGTATATGCCGCCTTTTGTTTTCTCCTCTTTCAGCGGCCTTATCAGAACGCGCCTGCCCACAGGTTTTATTTCCATCGAACCACCTCTTCATCAAAACTAATTCATAGATTCCGCCAAAATTTAAAAAGCCATTCCCGTGAATTATAGTTAACCCGGTAAAGATTCCG
>JAGVVY010000019.1 GCA_018304585.1 Candidatus Aenigmatarchaeota archaeon
CAAGGTGCTCCAGCCAACGCCGGCGTTCCGCGCTATTTCCGTTTTTGAATAATCAAAAAGCCTGTTCTCTATCAGGAAATCCATTATCTTCACTATAGGAGCGTTCCCGAAAAATCTCACAAAGAGCGATGGTTCCATTTCTTTTGACATTATATAACTAAAGAATCAAACTTTAAATAGATAAGTTTGAATATTCATAATTATGAATAATATAAATATTTTCGGACTTTGGTCCCGAAGTATTTCCAGAGGAGTGAAATTTGCATGCCTCCTCTGATAAATAAAAATAAATTAAAGGCGTTGATTCTTGACAAACTTTCGAGACATACGTATTGGGGCGGCAAGCATACGGATTTTGAGAACCTACAAAAAGGCGTCCCGCAGCATCTCAAAGGACAGATGAAAGATGCGGGAAAAGAACTAATAAAAGAAGGCTTTCTCCTGCCCAAGCCCCTGACTATGGGTTACATATTTCGCTCAATCCACGAATGGCAGATAAGATACAGGATTTCATAGAAAAGAATATGGTTTGATTATTGGCTTTGTTTTCCTTTTTATATCCTCCGCTGAAATAGATATCGTAATACAGAGTGAAACTAGATGAAACTTACAGTTCTCGGCGCAGGCCGCGAGGTTGGGAAAAGCGCCGTGCTTATGGAATCACGAAATTCGCGCATACTCATGGACTACGGCGTGAAGATACGTCCCGAGCCTCCGGAATACGCGCCGCTACCGCCTGAGAAACCGGATGCTGTTGTTATTAGCCATGCTCATCTTGATCATTCCGGCGCGCTGCCCCGTTTATATGGCAAATGGAAACTTCCGGCTTATATGACAGATGTGACGCTTAATCTTACCCAATTGCTCATAGAGGATTCCATCAAGATAGCCAAAAAGGAAGGCTACAAGATGCCATTCTCTGAAGTGGAATTGGCGAAGGCAGTAAAACAAACTAACACTATCAACTACGGGCAGCCCTTCAAAGCAGGGAATTTGAATTGCAGTCTTTTTGATGCCGGCCATATACCCGGCTCAGCTTCAGTGCTCGTCAAAGGAGACAAGAACCTGCTCTATACGGGGGATATTCACAATGAGCCCACCAGTCTTTTACGCGGCGCAAGGCTTCCGAAAGGCGTGGACGTTCTTGTCACCGAAAGCACCTATGCAGGCCGCAACCGCGTTCCGAGAGAAAAAGAAGAAGAAAAACTCATTGAAAGCGTTGAAGAGGTCATAGCTGAAGGCGAGACCGCCCTTATTCCTGCGTTTGCTGTAGGCAGGGCACAGGAAGTCCTACTGCTTCTTGAAAAATACGCGAAATACATAGCTCTGGATGGCATGGCTAAGAAAGCCACAGGAATTGTGTCTTCTCATGGACATAGGATAAAAGACGCAAAAAAACTGCAAGGCGTATTGGATAAGATCATGTGGGTTCGAAGCGAAAAAGGCAGGGCAGCTGCAATGAAGAACCGCCCCATAATACTTTCATCTGCAGGCATGCTTTCCGGAGGACCGATAATATCTTACCTTCGCCGTATTGCCGACGACAAGGAAGCGCGCATTATGTTCACCGGCTACCTAGTGGAGGACTCTCCGGGCTGGGGCGTTCTTAACAATAAGGTATACAACAATGAAGGCGAAAAGTTTGACATTAATTGCCGCGTCGAGCAATACGAGCTTTCTGCTCATGCGAGCAGGGAAGGCCTCATGCGCATAATAGAAGAAACAAACCCGTCGCAGGTCGTATGCGTTCATGGCGATTCCTGCGAGCAGTTTGCCAAGGAAATAAGAAAGACCGGCAGGGAAGCATTTGCGCCGGCAAACGGCGAAACCATCGAACTCTGATATAGATAACTGCGTTACTTAGCAGCTTTGCACGAAAAGTAGCCAATGAACACAAGATGTTGTGATTTTAGAAGGTCAAAATACAACCGGTTGACCGATTTTGGACTTTAGGTGCAAAGCCTGTTATCTATACAATCTTGTTATTTCGCCGGTTTATTGATCCATGGATAGCGGCAATATAAGTCTTGCCGTCAAACTTTTCTTATGTTAGAGATAGACGGTTCCCACGGCGAAGGAGGGGGCGCAATAGTGCGGCTCTCTGCGGCATTTTCTGCCCTGACGGGCAAGGCCTGCCGGATAGAAAGAATAAGGGCGGGCAGGGAAACCCCCGGGCTGCAAAGGCAGCACGTTGCAGCGGTCGATGCCGTGGCAAAGCTATGCGATGCAAAGGTGCGGGGCAGCTACAGGGGATCGCAGTCGCTTCTATTCACGCCGGGGGAACTGAAACCCGGAACGCTTGATATTGACGTGGGCAGTGCCGGCTCGATTGCGCTCGTGCTTCAGGCACTGATGATTCCGGCCATGAAATACGGGGCATCGCTGAAAATAAGAGGCGGCACGGTAAACAAATGGGCGCCGTCTGTTGTGTATATCCGGGACGTTACCATGCCCATACTTAAAAAATTCGGCTACGCGGGCGAGGTGTCCATATTGAAGCACGGTTTTTATCCGGAGGGCGGCGGCATTGTGGAAGCGAAGCTCATGCCCTGTTCCCTGAAAAGAATCGATATGCCCGGGAAGGGCGCGCTACTGCGGATGCACGGTACCGCTTTGGCAGGCAAAAGCCTTGCCGGCGCAAAAGTCGCGGAAAGAATGAAACGGCATACAGAGGAAATTTTAAAGGCATACAAGCCTGAAATAAAGGCCGAATATTGCGACTCGCTGTCGCCGGGCGGCGGCATTGACATGGTCGCAGAATACGAAAATTCCTTCATAGGCGCCGGCGCGGTCGCGGAAAAAAATCGCAATGCGGAAGGCCTTGCAAACGAGGCCTGCCAAGAACTCCTACGCGCCCATGAAGATCCGGCAGCCGTAGACGTGCATATGGCCGACCAGATTCTTCCCTATCTTGCCATAGCCGGCGGGAGCGTTTCCGTTCCCTCCATGACGCCGCATTGCCAGTCCAACATCTACGTGATAGAGAAATTCACGGGCAAAAAAATCGCCTGCCGCGAGGAAAAGGGCGTGATATTACTTGCCGTCTGACCTGCGCTTCTTTATGCTCACGGTCAGAACGCCGTCGCTGTATACCGCGCTTGCCGTGAAGCTGCGTGCACGGGTAAAGAAGTTTTTCACGGCATCTGTATAGTCTTCTGTTCTACCTGTTTTCTTTTGCGAGTTTCTGAACGCCGCGTCAAGATTGGACAATACTGCTTCCAGTATGACTTCTTCTTCGGTCTCTGTTATCATCACTGGCACGGGCTGCATTGAGTCGCCAGGCGCTTCTTCTCCTCGGTCTTTCTCCCAATAATACCTGAAGTCTCTGTTTTTTCTCGCCATAATACTATGTGGAGCCGAAAGAATAAAACTCTACCTGCTGTCATGTATTCCGATTATGAGACAGTTTAACCTCGATACATTGAAGTAAAAAGGAAATTAAACCATATTCTGCACGAGAAGCTGCTTTATATAGAAATTAATTCCATTGCTTCTCGGAAGGCCGTGTCCAGGGAGAAGATGAGTTATAGGAAGCGTGAATAGTTTTTCTATGGATTTCCGAAGCTCTGCAGGGTCGCCTCCTTCAAAATCGCTCCGGCCTACCCCGTTTTCAAATAGCGTATCTCCCGAAATAAGTATCTTTTTTTCGCTTTCGTAAAGGCATATTGATCCGGGCGTATGGCCAGGGGTATGAACGACTTCAAAAGAAAAGTTTTCCGTTTTTATTTTGGCGCCGCCGCGCAGTTTTTTGTCGACTGTCACTACGCGCGGCACCGCGCCGAAGAGCCTGGCCCGCGTCCCGTTGCCGGTTTCCAGGGTCTTCCTGTCCTTTTCATGCGCGCATACCGTCGCCCCGAGCCAGTCCCTGAATTTCTTGTCCCCTCCGGAATGGTCGTAGTGGCAATGTGTATTGATTATGGTCTTGAGCTTGGAAACGTCCTGGGCCTTTTCTATCATCGCCTTCGTCTCCTGAAAATATTCGCCCGTGCCCGTATCTATGAGAAGTTCGCCGTCTATCACGTATATGTTTGACCCGCCGCCTATTCCCGCAATGAATTCGACGCCTTTCATGACTGACAACTATCCCGATAATACTTAAATTCCTTCCATCGTTCTTCCTATGATATCGTGGGCATTAAGAGACAGAAATGCGCCTTCGTTTTCAAGTATCAGTATATTGCCTTTGGCAGCGGTGACTTTTCCCGATATCTCGGTTCCCTCTTCCACGCTTATGGCAGTCGGGCGGGAAAGAACGTTCCCCAGCCTGTAGTATTCCCGAAGGTCGTATATTTCGGGCCTTATCAGATGCTGGTTGAAACCGCTGTTCCGAAGCCGCGATATCGCGGACAAAAGCCCCCTCACCGAGGCGTTCGGATCTCCGAATATTCTACTGTGCTTCTCCGCGCCTCCGACCCTGTCCGTTATGCCAAGAAGCGACGCTATGCCCTGTTCGACCAAACGAACGGTTTTGCCGTCCCTGACTTCGGCTATCCTGGCCGCAAAATCCGCGCCCTGCTCCACCAGCCTCTCCCTTAGCCGGTAACTCTGCGATATCCCGACCTTTATGAGCGAATCGAATGCCGAAAGATAGATGAAATATTTCTCGTCCCTGCACTCCTCCCTCCTGCCGGGGTTGAGGCACTCTTCGCCCGTGCATTTGACGCACATGAAGAAATTGTCCCGCAGCATGCAGTTGCCGCATTTCGATTCGCCCGCCTCGGCGCTTTCAGGGCACTCGACGCGCTTTCCGTTTCGCGAATAGCCCGTGCATCGTTTCTTTCCCGCAATGAAACGCAGTTCCTCCTCAAAGAGCCGCACCGTGCCGCCTGCCGACGTGAGGAACACCGGCTTCCACTCTTTCCACGCATATCTTATGACTTGCATATTTCCCCGGCTTCTTTTTTCAGTTCCTCGTAATTCCTGTACGGGTCCCTGCACAAAAGGAAAAGCCTTTCCGTTTTTTTCTTAGCGTCCGGAGGGGCGGTAAATGACTCTGCGAGACCGCGGAAAATATCGGCCTGTCCCTCGTCAAGCCCAGCAAAACTCAGGTGCGGCACGTTTAGTTCCACGAATTCCCGCAACGTGGAGGCGTTCCTGTCCTTCCTCTCCGTGAGAAGAAAGAAATAGTACCCTGCAAGTTCCTTGGCCATGCCGTCCCTTATAACGCTCCTGTTGGCAAGCAACTCTGCCGGCAGGCCGTCGCGGCCGTACATCGTAAGATACGTTTCCCTGACCGCAACAAGCGCGGCATACGAGGGCTCTGCGAGGAACGGGTCTTTGACGTTGAGCGTGAGCAGCAATTCGTCCCCGTCTATACGCGCCCCGTTTTCCGGACCGGACGATATCCTTACCTTGCGGAAATTGAAGTGCCTGTTTACCGCTCCCGCAACGGCGTCGAATATCAGCATGAAACTATTATACGCGAACCTTAAGATAAAATAACCCTAATGGTATGAAAAGGTATGACGAATATTTAAGCCTTTTGCCCATAGTTATTATCTGGTTCCCATGGACGTTTCGCTACTTGCCGGCAGGAAAGTCCTCGTGTTGGGGGACGTGATGCTTGACAGATACCTGCACGGAGACGTCACAAGAATATCGCCCGAGGCCCCGGTGCCGGTCGTGCGCGTTGAAAGGGAGTCGTTCGTGCCGGGCGGAGCGGCAAATACCGCAAACAACATAGTCTCTCTTGGGGGGCTGGCGCACGTCATAGGCGTCGTAGGCTCGGATTCTTCGGGCTCCTTGCTGTTGCGCGAGATGGAAAAATCCGGCATAGACACCTCCGGCATTCTGCGCGACAGCGGAAGGCCGACAATAGAAAAGACCCGCGTCCTTGGGCAGACGCACCAGATGATCAGGCTCGATTACGAGAAGGCCGACAAGGTCGGCGCATCGGTGGAAAGCGCGCTGATAAAGAACATAGAAAAGGCTGTTCCGTTCGTGGACATAGTCGTTGTTTCCGACTACGGAAAGGGCGTGATAACAGAAAACGTATTGCAGTTCCTTTACGATTCCTGCGCAAGAAACGGGAAAAATATCGTAGTAGACCCTAAGCCCAAGAACGCACGCCTGTTTAACGGCGTTTTTCTCGTGACTCCGAACGAGAAGGAAGCGAAGGAGATAACCGGGGAAGAAGACGTTGAGAAATGCGCGCAGGCCCTGTGCAACATGCTTTCTACAAACGTGCTTATAACCAGGGGAGAAAAGGGGATGTTCCTTTACGAAAAGAACGGCAGGAAGATCGCCATACCGACTCAGGCCAGGGAGGTCTTTGACGTTTCGGGCGCCGGCGACACGGTGATTGCGGCTCTTGCCCTCTGCATAGCTGCGGGCATGGAAATAAAGGACGCGGCGGCCGTTGCAAACCAGGCGGCCGGAATAGTCGTAGGCAAGATGGGCACATCAACCGTTACGCCCGATGATCTCAGGAAGAACGGCAATACCGGAGCCTCCAGGTACCTGCAGGAGAGCATCGATGTCATGAAAGCCGTCATGGAAAGCGAGATGCCCTCAATAGAGAAACTCACGGAACTGATGGTTGAAACTTACAGGAACGGAAAGAAGCTGCTTGTCTTCGGAAACGGAGGCTCGGCTTCCGACGCCCAGCATTTTGTCGGCGAGCTTGTCGGACGCTTCAGCCGCGAAAGGGCGGGATTGCCCGCGGTCGCGCTAAACGCCGACACGACAATAGTCACGGCCATAAGCAACGACTTTGGCTATTCAAGCGTCTTTGAAAGGCAGGTCGAAGCCCTTGCATCGAGGGGGGATCTTGTCGTAGGAATAACGACGAGCGGCAATTCCGAGAACGTGCTGAAAGGCCTTGCAAAAGCCAGGCACATGGGTGCAAGAACAGCGTGCCTCACCGGCAGGACGGGAGGCAAGGCCGCAGGCCTTTGCGACGTGGAAATACGCGTGCCCTCGGACAGCACGCCGAGAATACAGGAGTCGCATACCGCGATAATTCACATAGCCTGCGAAATGATGGAAAAGGAGCTTTACGGGATGACGGCGGCATGAACAGCAAGATAGGAACCGCGGACGAAATCCCTGAAATAGCGGCAACCCTGAAAGCTCAAGGCAAGAAAATAATCACGACAAACGGGGCGTTTGACATTCTGCACGCCGGGCACGTGCGATACCTTAGGGAAGCCAAAAAACTAGGCGATATTCTTATAATCGGCGTTAATACAGATGAGTCCGTCAAGGCTTACAAGAACGACAAAAGACCTATAGTAGCGCTGGAAGACCGCATGGAACTCCTGTCTGCCCTCGAATTCGTGGACTACGTCTTCCCGTTCGCGGAAAAAGACCCAAGGGCATGGCTGGCAAAAATAAAGCCTGCCGTGCACGTAAAAGGCGGGGATTACAAGCTTCCCCTTCTTGAGCAAGGCGTGGTTGAGAAAAACGGCGGGAAGGTGGTCTTGATTCCTGCAGTCCCTGGAAAATCGACTACCGGCATTATAGAAAAAATAAGGTCCGTTTATTGCGTATAATTGCCTTTTCCTCTGCCCCAGACGTTTAAAAGCCTTTTGCAAAAAGGATAATCATGAACGTATCCATAATAGGCACGGGCTACGTTGGTCTTTCAACTGCCGCGGGGCTCGCCAGCAAAGGGCATCGCGTAATATGCGTGGACAAAGATCCGTCCAAAATCAACGCAGTCAAAGCCGGAAAATCCCATTTCTACGAGGAAGGAATAGAAGAGGCGCTTGCCATGGCCCTTTCTAAGGGACTTCTTGAAGCCACGATGGACACGGCTTACGCCGTGAAGAACAGCGATATAACATTCATTTGCGTAGGCACCCCGTCAGATGATTCAGGCAAGATAAACCTTGATTACATCAAGGATGCGAGCGCAGAAGTGGGCATTGCGATGAAAGGCAATCAAGGCCATGTGGTTGTCGTGAAATCCACCGTTGTTCCGGGAACAACCGAAACCGTCATCCTTCCAATACTTCAGAAGTATTCAAAAAATTTTGGCCTTTGCATGAATCCCGAATTTCTCAGGGAGGGCAAGGCGCTTGAAGATTTCCTCCATCCGGATAGGATAGTCGTGGGAGAATTGGACAGGAAATCCGGAGACGCCTTGTCAAAGCTTTACGAGGGCTTTGGCGCGCCGGTCATAAGAACGAAATTATCTGCAGCGGAAATGATAAAATACGCATCAAACGTTTTTCTTGCATCGAGGATATCCATGATAAACGAGCTTGGCAACATCTGCAAGAAGCTGGGGATAGATGTCTATGACGTCGCAAATGCCATTGGCAGGGACAAGCGCATAGGACCTCATTTCCTCGAAGCCGGCGCGGGCTTCGGAGGCTCCTGCTTCCCGAAAGATGTTTCGGCCTTGCAGCACAGAGCCGAAGAGATAGGATGCGAAACCGGCATGATGGAGCAGATCCTGAAAACCAACGCGAGCCAGAGAAGGGTTCTGGTGGAGCTTTTGAAGAAAAAAACTTCTATAAAAGGCAAAAAAATCGCGGTTCTTGGTCTTGCGTTTAAGGAGGACACGGACGATATCCGTGAATCTCCGGCAATAGACATCATAGAGATGCTGAAAAAAGAGGGCGCTTCTGTTTATGCATATGATCCGAAAGCCGCAGACAACATGAAACGGATCTATCCGGAAGTTACGTACTGCAGTGTAGCCGATGCCCTGAAGGACGCTGAAGCATGCCTAATACTTGCCAAATGGAAGGAATTCTCTTCCTTGACAGACCGCGATTTTGCAGCCATGAAGGGCAGAATTATCATAGAAGCGAAGAAAGTTCTGGATGCATCCAAAGTCAAAGATTTTGAGGGCATCTGCTGGTGATTCTATGAAGGCAATCATACTCGCGGCAGGAAAAGGCACAAGATTAAGGCCTCTCACTTACGGCATACCCAAGCCGCTGCTGCCGGTAAAGGGCGTTCCTGTCATAAATTGGGTTGTTAGAAATATATCTAAGGCCGGCCCAACAATTAATCCTATTTTCTTATTGGTTCCAGACGGCGCCATGCAAACTGACAATGACGAAAAGAAAACTGCAGAAATTCACTTTGAAGCCGTAACGAATTACGTCAGATTCATAAAGGAGTTTGCCGGACTGATACATACTAGGAAAGCTCCTCAGAAAGAAACAGGCGGTGATTTGCGATACATCATAGACGAAGAAAAATTGCGCGGTGAGAGAATACTTGTGGCATATGGCGATAACATAACCGACATCGATATTGTTGCCCTATTAGAATACCATGACATATGCAGGAAAAAACTCAACGTTGCATGCACGGTGGCCCTGTTTGAAGTGCCGAAAAAGGATATATCACGATTTGGGATAGCGGAAGTAGAAAAAGTTTCAGGATGCGACATAATCAAGAGTTTTGTAGAAAAACCAGCTTCATCGACATCAACACTTGCAAATGCCGGTTATTATGTTCTTGAAGTTTCTGATATTTACAATCTTTTGCCGGAAGGAAAGGAAAAAGTTGAGAGGTCTGTGTTCCCGGCTCTCGTAAAAGATGGGAAGCTTGCAGCATTCGTAACAAAACTCCCATTCTGGATAGATATTGGGGATACGGAGTCATATTTGAAAGCGGAAGAGCTTGTTCTGATGGAAGGCACCATAATACCGCCGCCAATGACCGACATAAAAACAGGTGGTAAAAGTTGAAAGTAGGGCATGTCGTTCACAAATGGCTGAGCCCGTCCGAGACGTTCATCTTTTCGCAAGTTAAGAACGCAAAGCGCTACGACCCGATCATTCTCGCTACGGAAACTACTCAACGCTTCCCTGAAGCAAAAATATATTCACTCGCAGCGGCCGAAAGAATCGGTTTCAAGCTTTTTGGAGTCTCAAAAACATTGCAAAGCGCAATAGAGCATGAAGAAATAGGAATTCTTCATTCCCATTTTGGAATGGCGGGCCGCGCCGTCTTGACCGTGAAAAAGAAGGCGGCAATACCGATGATTACGTCATTCTACGGATATGACTGCTATAGTTTTCCGCAAAAGAAGCCTGACGGATACAATGCCCTCTTTAACGAAGGCGAACTTTTTCTGGCTCTTGGCAAGCGCATGAAAGAGCATTTGATTTCGCTCGGCTGCCATGAACGAAAAATAAAAATCCACCATCTTGGCGTCAAAAACGAAAAGTACGTTCGGAGGAAAAACAAATCCAAGATAGTTTTCCTGTCGATTGCCAGGTTCGTGGAAAAGAAAGGCCTTGAATATGCAATAAAGGCCTTCCTTGACGTCAGAAAAAACGTAGATTGTGAGTTAAGGCTGGTTGGTAATGGTCCTTTGGCAAAAAAGCTCAAATGCCTTGCAGCCGGCCATCCCGACATGAAGTTCATTGATAATTTTTCATCGCAAGACCCGCGAGAAGTCGTCAGGAATGAGATGCTCTCTGCAGACGTATTTGTACTTCCCAGCGTCACTGCATCGAACGGCGATATGGAAGGCACGCCTGTCACACTGATGGAAGCATCGGCCCTTTCCCTGCCCTGCATATCTACGTTTCACAGCGATATTCCCGAAATAGTAGACAACGGAAAAACGGGCTATCTCGTTGCCGAGAAAAACGTCAACGAATTGGCGCAACGAATGAAAGAGCTTGCTCTGGATGCCAAAAAAAGGGCGGCCTTCGGCAGGGCGGCAAACCGCAAAATAGCAGGGGAATTCAACGAGAAAATCCAGGCCGGCAAGCTTGAAAAGCTCTATGATTCCGTTCTTCGCGTTAGGCATTATAGTTAACCCAGTAAAGATTCCGGATATGATTTACTGGGTTCACATATAGTTCCCAAGGAAGTAATATATGGTCAAGCAATGCTTGACCTGTACAGGAGAACATGGTTCTCCAAGTACGTTGATCGTTTCCTTGGAGAACTATAAAAGCCTTATTATTAGCTTTATATATGGAAGTCGTCATGCTATGCGGCGGCAAAGGAATGCGCATGAGACCGCACACTGAAAATATTCCCAAGCCCATGATGAGCGTCGGCGACATGCCTATCATGGAGCATCTCATGAAATACTTCTCGCATTTTGGCCATACTAATTTCATTGCCTGCTTAGGATACAGGAAAGATGCAATTGAAAGTCATTTCAAGAACAGCAAATGGGACATAAAACTCGTGGATACGGGCGAGGAGACCTCAAAGGCCGAAAGGCTGAAGAAGGTTGCTGAACTCATAAAAGGCGATAGCTTCTTTTTGAGCTACGGAGACGATCTTTCCACGGTAAATGTGGACGACCTCTACGCATTCCACAAGAAAAACAACGCACTGGTGACTGTGACTGCGGTGAGGCTCGTATCCCCCTACGGCATAATAAAAATGGATTCCCGTGGAAAAATAATCGATTTCAAGGAAAAGCCCGTGCTTGATCATTATATCAATGGCGGATTTTTTGTCATGGACAAATCGGTCCTTGGTATGATGAAAGATGGGGACGATCTCGAAAAGGACGTTCTTCCGAAAATAGCTGCCATGGGCAGGCTTTATGCCTTCAAGCATGACGGCTTCTGGGCAAGCATGAATACTCATCAGGACAATATAATGCTTAACGATCTTTGGAGCAAAGGCAAGGCGGAGTGGAAAATATGGAAGGCTTGAATATTCTCGTGACTGGCGGCAATGGATTCCTCGGGTCATGGCTGTCCAATGAATTGGCCAATAAGGACGCCAAGGTCTTTGCCCTGTTTGACAAAGATAACCCCGGATCGGTTTTTGATTCCCGCCTTTCAACAGCAATAAAGGGCGATATCCGGGATATGGCGTTCGTGAAAAAAACCATCGAAAAAAATAATATCAATATCTGCGTGCATCTTGCGGCACAAACGATAGTTTCTGAGGCGAATAAAAATCCCGTGGTAACTCTGGAAACCAATATTCGCGGAACTTATAATGTCCTCGAATGCGCGAGGCTTCTTGGAATCAAAGTAATAGTGGCATCCAGCGACAAGGCATACGGCTATCAGAAGGAACTACCGTATACAGAAGAGACGCCTCTCAAGGGCCTTCATCCCTATGACGCTTCCAAGTCTTGCGCCGATCTCATAGCGCAGGCATATCATAATACATACGGGGTGACTGTCGTCATAACGAGGCTTGCCAATATCTTTGGAGGCGGCGACATGAACATGAGCCGCATAGTGCCTTCGGCAGCCGTGTCTATAGCACGAAACGAAGCGCCTGTAATAAGGACCGACGGAACACCCGTAAGACAATACATATACGTGGAAGACGCAGTACGGGCATATATGAAAATCATAGAAAAAATTGACGATGTCGCCGGCGAGGCGTTCAATTTCGGATCCTCAAAGCCTATGACTGTTTATGATATTGTAAAGGCAATGATGAATGCCGCAAACATGAAGGGCGAGCCTATAATCAGGGGGGAGTCAATTAAAGGCGAAATCCATTCCCAGTATCTTTCCAGCGACAAAGCACTGAAAATGCTTGGATGGAAACCAGCTTTTGCCATGGAAGATTCTCTGAAGAAAACAATCGCATGGTACAGGAAATATACCGGTGCTGCAAATGAATAGAGTTCTTATAACAGGCGGTCTTGGATTCCTGGGAAGCCATCTTGCGCGCGAACTTGCCGGCAGGGCCGAGATACTGATACTTGATGAAGGAAAATCCGAGGAACGGATAGAAGATATACGGAAAGGCCTGCAGATCCAACGTATGGGCCTTACCAACCCGCGTCTTAAGGATGCAGTAAATCGATTTGAGCCTGATACCGTATTCCACCTTGGCGCATTCACTTTACCGTTCAGGGAAAAAAGTTTCCTTCGCACAAGCATGGAATCCAACGTCTTTGGCACGGTTTCCCTTCTTGAAGCGCTGGAGAACACAAACGTGAAGAGCCTCATATATGCTTCCAGTTCTGAGGTATACGGCTCAGCAAACGAAGCTCCTTTCAGGGAAGACATGGCTCCAAGGCCCACGTCGCCCTATTCGGTAGGAAAACTGGCGGGTGAACATTATTGCATGCTCTATCACGATACTTACGGGTTTCCTGCAACGGTTTTAAGATTGTTCAATATATATGGTCCGTGGCAGACGCCAAACAGGATAATACCGGAACTCATAGTCTCCTGCCTGAAGAAACAGACGTTCCGCATGACTAAAGGCGAACAGACGCGGGAATTCAATTACGTGAAAGACATAGTCAATGCTCTCATTGCTGCAGCAAAGGCCGAAAAAGCGAAAGGCGAGATTATTAACGTAGGATGCGGAAAGGGCGTTCCCATAAAAGATGTTGTAGAAAAGATACTTTCTATGATGGGCAGGCCCATACACGCCCAAGCTTCGCTTCCGTACAGGGAAAACGAAATATGGAGGATGCATTCCGACAGCACCAAAGCGCTGAAACTCCTGAATTGGAAATCTCAATATTCGATAGAAAACGGATTGCGCGAAACGGTGGATTGGTACAAAAATCAATGGGAGAAGAACAGAAATTCTATATGTTTCGGAGGCGCATGACCATGGCAAACGTTACCGTCATATATGCACTGCCTGAAAAATATGCGACCTCAATAAGGCTCTCCGGCCTCTTTCCGCAAGGCATGAAAAAAATAAGCCAGCCGTGGTGGCCCTCGTTTTTTCCCCTGAAAATTATCATGATTCTGAGGCAAGCCATTGTCTCTTTCGTGAAAATACGCCGCAATGAAATAATCTACGCGTCGGCGCCGCTTGCAGCTTCTGCGATTCCCGCTATCATAGTCAAGAAGCTGAAGGGCAGCATTCTTGTTGCGGATTGGGATGACGCATTCACGGACTTCCGTTTGAATGCGCCTTCGCTTCTGAGTCCGCATTACTGGGAACTTGAGTGCCTGGAAATGGCGGATAAGGTCGTCGTTGTCAGCAAGAAACTCGAAGAAATAGCCGTCTCCATGAAAGGCAGGGACAACGTAATTTACATACCCAACGGCGTTGACACGGAAAAATTCAAAAGCCGCAAAAATGCAAGTAATGGCCGCTTGGTCATAGGCATAACAGGATATGTGGGCAAAATAGGCAAAAAGTTTGCTTATCAGGAAATGACCGAGATAGCGCAGGAAATAAAGGATGCTCAATTCCTTGTTGTCGGCTACGGGAAGGGTGTACGGGATTTCAAGACACATGTGAGAACGCACGGCTTGGAATCCCGATTCCGTTTCGTGGATTACGTCAAACACGAAGACATACCGAAATACATAGACATGATGGACGTCTGCCTTGTTCCCTTCGGCAAGTTCTTTACTTCTGAAACAAGAAGCTCGGTCAAAATGAAGGAATTTATGTCTATGGGCAAGGCGATTGTCGCTACAAAAATAGGCGAGAATATAACCGACCTTGATAACGGAAAATGCGGCATGCTTGCCGAAGATTCCCATGAATTTGCAGTAAAGATAAAATCGCTTCAAAAGAATCCTGCTCTGAGACGCGAACTGGGGCGCAAAGCACGGGAAAGGGCCGAAAAAGTTTATGATTTCAGAATTCTCAGGAAAAAACTATACAAATTTCTTGACGGCGTAAACGGACAGGTTTCCCGATGAATATATTTTCTCACTGCTATCGTCGCGTAACATACTATCTGTTATGACGTAACTGATATTCCTTGTTTGCAATATGCCTGAATCGCCGGAAAGAAAGTTCTCATACGCTGTTTCCGCGTCTTTGTCGGGCAGAGGCGCGCCCGTCAAAGACCGCTTTTCCGCAAGATAGGGCACGTATCTTGCGATGCGCGGGTCAGCAAGCACTGTGCCCTGAGGCTGGGAGCGCAGAAATATGAGCGAATCGTAAACGTCCGTATCCATCGCTGATGCAACGACTACGCCATTATTGGCGTAAAAGAGGATAAATGACGGCAACGAAAGTATCATTATCGCAATAAATATAATCTCGGCCTTGACTTTCAGCTTCGACGCAACTCCGGCCAAACCTATTCCTGCCAGCATCGAAATAGGCGGCCAATACATCACAAGCAATTTTGAAACGTCTATTTTTTTAATTGCAGTTTGAAGCAATATGGCAATAAGCAATGCTGCGGCCCATGCGCACAAGAATTTTCTGTTCTTGTCGGCAAAAAACCCTTTCTGCGAAACCGCATACCCGGCAAGAAGAACCGCGATTCCTGAATTTATGAGAACCGTGAGTATGAAATTCGTCGGGAATAATATCGGTGTCGAATAAAAGGCGGATAATTTTTCGTAAGGTGCCGGGTTCAAGAGAATGAAATATGCCCACGGAACAAGCGCAAGAAGCGGGGGCAAAACGGTCTTCAAGGAAAGAGGCAAGCGGTTGTTAAACAATGAATATGCGATTACAAGGCAGGAAAAGAGTACGCCTGCTATAGGATATACCAAGAACGTAAGGAAAAGCAAGATCGTAGCCGCCCGATTATTGCCTTCGATGAAAGCGAACAGGGAGGCAAACCCCGTGAAAAGGGTGAATATCTGATAAAACGCCGAATTTGTCATCCATCCCCAGAAAAGATTGCCAAGTCCGGCTTCTGTGAAACCCCCGAACTCGCCCAGGGGAAAATAGAGCAATCCGCCTATGCCGTTGGCAAAGAGCATGATAGGAAATGCATATTTCCATTCGCCTCCGGGAAGCAGGCGCTGCATGATTTTGAGTATGACAATAAGGTATCCAAAGGTAAACAGCGTATTCAGGAATATGATTATTGGCCACGGATCAATGCCGCTGACGAGCCATATCGCCGTTACAGGAAGGAACGCGATCGCGGAGCCGAGCGTTACATCTGTGAAAATGCTCACGTCCGGCGAAGGCCACGGCGTCGCAAACGCCCATAAGGCGGATTTCACGGTCCCAAGATATGTTGCGTCATTGTCAACGGCAAGCACCGAATTTTCCGGAAGTTCAAAGGATTTGTAGGCATAATACGCAGGAAAGAGCAAAAGCGCATAAAGCAGCGCCATTATGACATATTTCCGGTCTTCCATTTTTCTGGTTATGGTGTAAAGCTTAAAAGGATGGGAGCATGCGATTAATAATGCGCATAATCGTATCCCATTCCAAAGCCCCCTGGTCCCTTGGAGACTATTGCATGCGGGCTTTGACCAAGCTCGGCCACGAAGTAATTCCGCATGACTATCTGGCATCATCTCACAAATACGGCCTGCCCGGCCATGCGGTTTCCAAGCTCGTGTTGGGCGATGCCCTTCCTAACAGGCGCCTTCTTTCTCTTGCAAAAAAAGAGAGTCCTGATATGGTGCTTGTTCTCAAAGGCGAGGTGCTTGAGCCATTCACAATAGAATCGCTGAAAAAACGGGGAATAAAGACCGCTAACTGGTGCATGGATTCGCCCTTCCATCCACTGTATTCCTCGCCAAAAGTTGCCAAAAGCATACAATTTTATGATTCATTCTTCACTCCGGTAAAAGATATGGAAAAGCGCCTGATGGCATTAGGTTTTGACAATGCGCGTTTCCTACCGTTTGCATGCGACCCTGAAATTCACAAGCCTGCTGAACTTTCAGCAGCAGAGCAAGAAGCCTTCGGGAGCAACGTATGCTTTGTAGGAACATATTATCCTGAAAGGGAAGCGCTTCTTTCAGGCATGGAAAGATTCGGCCTTAAAATATGGGGCAATGAATGGCAGAACTGCGAAAATGAATCCCTGAAAAAATCCGCCATCATGCGCCCCGCCAACGGCCAGAACATGGCCCGTGTGTTCAGCGCTTCTAAGATAGCGATAGGAACTCATCAGGAGCAGTCAATGGGAAGCCTCACCATGCGCGCATTTGAGGCGCCGGCCTGCGGGGGCTTCATGCTTGTTGACGACAGGCCGGACCTTCGGCTATTCTACGCGAAGAACGAGATGGCATCATACAGGACAAAGAAAGAAATGTTAAATCTTATAGACTATTACTTGCGTAATGAAAAAGAAAGAAAAACTATGGCGCAAAGAGCAAGGAAGAAAGCCATCCAAAAGCATACGTATGTTCACAGAATCAAACAGATGCTTAAGGATCTTGAATAGCCTTATTTCTCAAGAAGCCGGTCGTTCACAATCAATGCGTCCAAGCCCGATTTTCTGAAAGTATTTACAGCATCCTGCGGAGTGCATACTATCGGCTCTCCTGCAAGGTTGAAAGACGTATTCATGACCACCGGAATCTTGAATGCCTTGATAAGATCATAGTATCTTCTGTTCTGGCTCCTGTTCACAGTTTGAGGCCTTGTTGTTCCATCAACGTGGACGACTGCAGGTATCTCTTCTGCGTTTTTGGCCCTGAATCCTATGATCATATAGGGGGATTTTTTTGCATTCTCGACGTACATGCCTGCCTTTTCTTCCAGCATAGAAGGCGCAAAAGGCCTCCATGCTTCCCTATACTTGACTTTTCTGTTCACTACGTCCTTCATGTCAGCTTTGCTGGGATCTGCAAGAATGCTTCTGTTTCCCAATGCCCTTGGGCCCCATTCCATCTTTCCCTGAAACCAGCCTATGACTTTGCCCTTCTCAAGAAGGTCTGCCGCCGTCTGGGAAGGATCGATTTTTTCGCCCGCAATGAAGTCATAATCAGGGCCATAATAAATTGTATCTATCTCTCTTTTCTCCTGTTGGAACTCCAGCGCCGTGCCGACGGCAAGTCCGCTGTCTCCGGGATTCGGATAGACAAAGACATCGTATCCTTTTTCTACAAGCAGCATATTCGCCTTGACATTGAGGCCCACTCCGCCGGCAATGCAGATGTTTTTTGTCCCCGTTAACTCAACTGCCCTGTCGCAAAGCCTGACAACTTCATCCTCAAGTATTTTCTGGGCCGTGAAAGCTATGTCCTCCTTTCTGTGCTTGGCCACGATTGCTTTCATCTTTGGCATGTTCCTGTAATAAGTGTCCCACTTCTCTTTCCTCCATAAATCTTCCAGTTCCTGGATGTAATTCCCTCCATAAGGCGCAAGACCCATTGTTTTCCATTCGCCGTCGTTGAACTGGAAGTCAAGGGCAACGGTCAGCCCGCCATAGAAAAATCCTAAGCTTCTCTTGATGTCCATGTATTCAATGGGCTCTATCTCCTTGCCGTTGCCATGGAATATGCCCCCTGAAACGGCTTTTGCATGGTCGGTTCCGGCGCCATCCATGACTATTATCGCGGCTTTATTGAAAGAAGAGCTCCCAAACGCGCTTCTTGCGTGCCCGAGTTCATGCGGAACGAAAACTGTTTTCTTGAATTTTTTGAGATAAGCCGGCACATTCGTCTTCAGCACGGTCTCCTTGACGTAAAACGGCATATGAAGCAAATTGCCATAATGATTTCCCATATTATACAACGGGTTAGGCCTGTTTTCGGAAAGCGTGACAACAAGATCTTCCGCCTTGAGTGCATGCTTTTGCAAGAGCCATTCAATGGCCTTTACAGGAACATTCCCATCGTGCTTTACGCGCGTGAACCTTTCCTCGGCCGCCGCATCAAGAACCCGCCCGTCGTCCACAAGAGCAGCGCTGCTGTCATGATGCATGCTTATTCCTAAAGTTATCATGAACCTCTCTCCATAATCTCCTTGAACATTTTTTCGAGCGTCTGCCCGTAATAATCCCATGTGTATTTTTCTGCGCGTTTTCTTGCATTCTTGCCCATGCGCTTGACTTCGGAAGGATTGTCCTTGAAATATTTCAGTGCTTCTTTAATCTGCGTCAAGTCTCTTTCGTCTATTATCAATCCTTCTTTTCCGTCCCTTACGGGAAAGTAAGTCGCATGCGTCACTATGCACGGAAGGCCGCATGCCATGGCAGTCATCTGCGCAAGCGTAGTCCCTCCTTCCTCGAGCGCAGGCAATATGAATACGGATGAGTCATTGCACATCTTCTTCAGATCATCGCTCCATTTGACCCATCTGACGTCTTTGGAATTGCGGAAAGGCGCCATTATTGGCGCTATAGTGCTTTCGATGGGACCGAGAATAACAAGTTCCTTGTTATTCGCCTTCCATTTGGTCCATGCATCAAGCAGATATTGCGGGCCTTTTCTCAAGCCGACCGTGCCTATGAATATTGCCCTGAAAATGTCATCTGTCTTTTCTCCCGGAGTATACTTTTCAGTGTCTACGCCAAAAGGCGTTTCAAAAACATTTTCTTCAGGATAACCGTTTTGTATGAAGCTGTCCTTTGAGACGTCGCACGACGCAGCTATGTATTCCACATTCCTGAGTTCCTTCACGTATTTGTCTACGGTCTTCGCGGACAAGGGCGCATCGTTTACTTTGTATTTAGCGAACTCTTCCACGAGTATCTTGTTCTGGTCTACCGGATGGAGGGATGCGCCGTGCGTCACGGTCCTTATTCCCATGGCCTTCGCCCTTTCGAAGGATTTCATTCCGTGGCCTATCCAACCGTGAAATATGTCGGCATCTTTAGGCATCATTTGCGCAACGAAATTATCAAAAATCGTGTTTCTTATGGAATAATAGGCGTCTATGGGGAAATAAGGCGGTTTGGGGGGGAAGAAAAATTTAGTGAGAGGCCCTATATTTCCGCCTTTGTTCTGGTTCATGATGAAGCCTTTTTTCAAAAATCCACGCCTGTTCATCTGATCCATGGCATGATATGCGATTCCGCCCACCCCTCCGCGCGGTATCTCGGAACAGACGGAATGAACGTATTTCATGCCCATAGGAAACAGTTCGCTTTAACGTATTAAAGTTTATTGAGTTTTTCATCCGAGATGCCTTTATATTTTTGACGTTATCTATTATTATCTATTATGAAAGTAAAGAGCACGAGAAAGATAGGCTACAAGACCGTGTCCATCCCTAAGAATCTTTACGAAAAGCTCGAAGCCCTCATTGCAGAAACCGGATTTCCCAACGTTTCGCAATTCGTGGTATTTGTAATGAGGATGATACTTTCCGAAAACGAAAAGACTATGGATAAGACTATGGAAAGAAAAATAAAATCGAGGCTAAAATCCCTCGGTTATTTGGGTGAGTAAATGCTGGAAACTGATCAGAAAAAAGTATGGAAAGCGAGAGCTAAGACTTATAATAATCTAAAGTGGGTCAACAACGACAATTTAAAAAAGGCTATTCTGAAACACGGCGATTTTGCTCCGAATCAGATAGTGCTTGATGCGGGCACGGGAACAGGCGCAATTGCCGTTACCATAGCCCCTCATGTAAAGGAAGTCCATGGCATAGATATATCGCCGGAAATGCTTTCTCTGGCATTCAACGGCTGCAAGAATGTTTCATATAAGGAAGGGGATATACGAAGCATGAAGATTGCCGATGGATATTACGACAGGGTCACTGCAAGGAATGTCTTCCACAATATACTTTCTGCAGAAGACAGGCTCAAAGCCGCAAAGGAATGCCTGCGCGTGCTCAAGAAAGGCGGTAAATTTATACTGCAGGAAGGCGTGCCGCCGCACCCTAGCCTTAAGAGCGATTTTGAAAGGATATTTGCACTCAAAGAAACGCGCGTCACGTTTGTCCCGGAGGAAATGAAAAAACTTCTGCGCGATGCCGGGTTTGCGAAAGCCTCTGTAGAAATAGTCAAGGATCCTGATTTTGATCTGATAAACTGGCTTGACAATGACGGAACTCTGAGCGAGGAAGTGAAAAAACGCATAGTGTATCTTCATGTCAATGGGAGCGAAGAATTCAAGAAGCACTATAATGTAAGGACTGCAGGGGGCCGAATCCTCATAGACACCAACGCCGCATTCGCGATAGGGGAAAAATGATGAATGTCATCATGATAACCATGGACGGGCTAAGGCGCGACCATGTAAGCAAGATAAAATTTCTTAATTCATTCATAGCCAGATCAAAGTTCTACTCCGGCATCATAACGGCCGCGCCATATACCATTGCATCAATGCATGCGGTTTTTTCCGGAACCTACCCGTCAAGGAACGGGGTTGATTCTTATTATAATATGTTCCGGTTCAAGAAAAACAAATTCAAGACGCTGACGCAGTATCTCAAGGACGCGGGTTACAATTGCACTGCCGATGTAATCAATGACAGCATACTCCCGCGCGACGGCTTTGACGCTTTCGGCATTCACGATGAGAACAAGGATGACCTTGCCGAGCGCCACGAAACGCTCCTTGAATCCATGAACGGCAAGTTCTTCCTTTATCTGCATTACAGCAACATTCACACAGGATTGATAAAGGATGTTCAGAAGCGCTATACTGACATGGGACCGGAGTTCTTTGCAATGTCGAAAGAAAATAAGCAACGCTATGAGGGTTATATGGCCGGCTGCAATGCCTATCTTGAGAGGATACTAAGCAAGATATCGCAGCTCGGATATGACAGTAATTCGATCATTATTATTTTGTCCGACCATGGCGTGAGCCTCGGGGAAAAGAACGGCGAGAGGATGTACGGCTGTTTTGTTTTTGACTACACGCTCAAAACTTTTTGTGTAATCAATATGCCGGGGCAACCCCCTGCCGAGAATCATTATCAGGCGAGCAGCGTGGATATAATGCCGACAATATTGAAGCTTTTGGGAATCAAGCTTGAAAGCAATTTTGAAAAGCCTGACGGCGAGCCGCTTCTTTCCTTGAATGAGAATCGCCTTGTCTTTTCCGAAACCGGCGGGCTTGGGGGGCCGTGGCCATCGCATAAGAACCATAATGTTTTTTGCGCGCGCTTGCCGCAGGCGAAGGCAGTTTACTACAAAACGCCCGATAAATGGGAGTTCTATGACTTGAAAAATGATCCGGACGAGACAATGCCTTCGGAAAAACCGTTCGGCGAGGCGGAAAAGTTTCTTATGGCTGAATTGAAGAAGCGGTACGGATTATAGAGAGAAAATGAATAAATATATGTCCCAAAATATGCCATTTACTATTAAATGCATTCCGTTCATATTCTGCCTATGCACATGGTTATAGGCATAGACGGCGGCACTTGGAGCTCTTTTGACCAGTTCAGCGAAAAGATGCCGTTTCTTTCGTCAATGAAGGCGAAGGGATG
The DNA here is from genome assembly GCA_018304585.1 of Candidatus Aenigmatarchaeota archaeon. Classification (GTDB taxonomy): domain Archaea; phylum Aenigmatarchaeota; class Aenigmatarchaeia; order GW2011-AR5; family GW2011-AR5; genus JACQID01. The sequence continues at coordinate 21,937 of JAGVVY010000019.1, forward strand.
CCGCGGTGTTCTCAGAAGCGTGATGCCTACGGGCTCGGCAGCGGCATGGACGTCTTTTGCTACAGGCAAAAATCCAGGAAAACACGGCATAATCTCATGGGAAATAAAGCCATTCTCTGAAAAAATAGCCGGCACAGGCGATATCAGGGAAATGGAAATATGGGATATTATTTCTTCTAATGGTCTGAGGGTCGGGGTAATGTGCCCGCCTATATCCTTCCCTCCTAAACATGTCAATGGATTTTATGTCTCCGGCATAGGCAGGCCGTCCATCAATGAAAACATGATTTTGCCCGAGGAAGACGCGGCACGCGCAAGGGATATGCTGGAAGACATGAATACGATTGAATATATGAAAGAAAACGGCAGGGATGCCACACGAGAGAAAATAGCCGCAATGACCGTGAAGAAGACGGATTTCTTCATCGAAATGATGAGGAAATATTCGCCGGAATTCGGTTTTATACTTCTTGATGAGAACGATCGCTTCCAGCATTTTTTCTGGGATGATCCTGAAGCTTTAGGCGATTATTATTCGGTGCTTGACGCGTCATTGCAGAAAATATACGACGAGTTCCCTTCAGCCAACTTCTTCATAATCTCCGATCACGGCTTCCATGCGGCGCCAAAAAAATACTTCCACATAAACACATGGCTCATGGAAAACGGATACATAAAAGTCGGGCTTTTTGAAAGAATAAAGATACTGCTCTACCCCCTGGGCAAGAAACTCCTTGGATGGCTCGCCAAGGAAGGCGAAGTGCCCGCATGGATGAAGCGCTTTGTGCCTCATCAGGAAAATATAATAAAGAATATTCAGGAGAAGCCGGATTTTCTCGGTTTCAATAATTTCAGCTTATTTGTAAGGAACAAGGAACATATCATTGAGATTAGAGACAAGCTGAAGCTTGTTCTGGATCAGGGAATCCCCGTATTCAGGGAAGTGAATATAAAAACGGAAGCCTACACCGGCGCATTGGCTGATAATATGCCTGAGATAGTATTTCTCATGAACGAGAATTACGCGATAAATACGAATTTCTCAACGTCCATTATTTCTCCGGCAGGCACGGCAGTCTGGAAAGGCTACCACACATTTGCACCGGAAGGAATTATGCTCTGCTTTGGCCCGGACATAAAGGAATCAATGCACCTGGATGCGTCAATCATGGACATTGCTCCGACGATTCTCCACAACATGGAAGTTCCAGTCCCCCGCGATTGCGACGGCAAAGTGCTGTACGATATGCTTAAAGAAAACAAGCAAACGCGTTATTTTGACTCTTTGAAACCCGAAGGAAGCACTGACATGGAAAAAGGCGAAGAAGAGCTTGTAAAGAAAAAATTGCGCGATTTAGGGTATATGTGATTCAGATGCAGCGCCTGAATCCTTCTTTATACCCTACTGAAGGATCCCAGCCAAGAACGCGCTTGATTTTCTCAATGTCAAGAAGCTCTTCCTGATTATCCTCGGGCAGGTCTAGGCTCTTTACCGTGATTTTCTTTCCTGCGGCCGCAGCAAGAAGATGCGCCGCATCGCGAAGCGTGATGGATTTTCCGCAGCTTATGTTGAATGTGCCTTCCACCGGCGTTTCAAGGGCTTTGAAATAGACCCCGATAAGATCGTCTATGTGTATGAAATCCCTTTTAACATCCGCATTCCGCAAAGTGACTGCTCCGGAATCCATCTGCCGTATAATATCCGGAATGAGAAATCCGGCAGGCATCCCCTTGCCATAAAGGTAAGTTTGTCTGAATACGATAACCTGTTTGCCGGCAATGCCGCGAAGCACGTTCTCCGCCTCGGCTTTCGATTTACCGTAGGGCGAACGCGGGTTCAGTTTGTCTTCTTCTCTAACCGGGACTGCATCCATTTTTCCGTATGCCTTCGCCGAGCTGGCGAATATGATTTTTTTCGCGCTGCTTTCCGAAAAGGCCATCGCTACGCTTTTTGTGCCGTTGACGTTTATGTCCCAAGTCTCTTTTTCATCATCGCTTTTCAGCAGAGCTGCAAGATGAAACACGACGGAAATATACTCTTTGCTCATTATGGTTCCCAGAAGCTTTTTGTCGCGGATATCCCCTTCATAGAAAGGAAACGATGCATTCATACCGTGACGCGAAATGCCGACAATTTTATGGCCCTTTTTCAGAAGAAACGCAGCGAGCCGGGAGCCTATATAACCTCCGCAGCCCGTGATAAGAATTTGTCCCATTTCATGCGCCTGTAAGCGTTATCCTTACTGCAGCGAAGAACGTACGGGGTATTGCTTTTATGAGTTTGTTCTTGCTCACGCCGAATTCTCTTTCCCTGTATACCGTAGGTATCTCCGTTATTTTTTTGTATCCGGCTCTATTCGCTTTCAATATGAATTCCATGAGGAAGGGATTACCGTCCTTTTCCCTGCATTCGACTCTCTCGATTATTTCACGGCGAAATCCGCGATATGCGATGGTAAAGTCGCTTATTCTTATTCCCGATATTGTAGAAATGAAAATATTGCCTAATCTGCTTATGATCATGTTAGCTGCAGATTTGTTGGTGCTTCCGGCCTTGGCGTATCGCGAGGCAACGACTAAATCATAGCCTGCGTTTATTTTTTGCACTATTGTTGGCAAATCGTCGACATCGCATGAATTGTCAGATTCCATAGAAATCACGATTTTACCGCGCGCATTTTTGTAGCCGTGAAGATGCGCGGCTCCCGCTCCATCGCGAACAGTCCTGACGAGTGTCTTGATATTTCCGTATCTTGTATTCAGCTTACGTGCTATCGCGGCAGTTCCGTCTTCACTTTCATCATCCACGATTATGAGTTCGCTTGTTAGTTTAGCCTTCTTCAAGACCGCTTCCAGGCTATCTACAAGGCTCTCTATGTTCTGCGCTTCATTGAGGGTAGGAAGAACTACAGAAACATCCACAATTACACCCTTGCCCGCCAATAGTCAAGTATATCTTTCATGGTCTTTTCAAACGGAATTTCAGGTTTCCATCCCGTTTCCTTGGAGAATTTAGTAGTGTCAGGTATCTGGAGCGTCACGTCGCTTGGTCTGAGCAGGGAAGGATCAATACGCGGCTTTATAATATCCTTCATCTCTGACATCGCTATGAGCTTCTGCAACATCTCGCCCACTTTCATCGTAGCATTGCCGCCGATGTTATAGACTTCACCCGGCCTGCATTTTTCGGTCAGCAACCAGTATGCACGCACGGCATCCCTTACGTCAGCAAAAGTCCTTATAGACTCAAGATTGCCGACGTTTACGAATGGCTCTTTCTTCACGCCCTTTTCTATTTCCGCAATCTGTTTTGCGAAAGAGGATTCAACGAAAAATTCTCCTCGGCGAGCTCCCGTGTGCGTGAACATCCTTGTTCTTATGGTCCTTATGCCGTATGAAACAAAATACTGATAACCGAGCATGTCTTCCCCTACTTTGCTTACAGCATATGGAGAAACGGGCCTTAGCGGATTGGTTTCTTTTATCGGCACTTCCTCGGGGCGCACTTGCCCGTATACTTCAGAGGAGCTGCATATATGCACTATAGGATCAATTTTATTCAGTCGTATGGCTTCAAGAAGATTGGCCGTGCCTATGACGTTCACGGCCAACGTGTCGCCCGGCAATATGAAGCTTGCCGGCACGTATGACTGGGCTGCAAGATGATAAATAACGTCCGGCCGGACTTTGGAAATAACCCTGTTTATTGATGCAAAATCACGGAGCTCGCATTCTTCAAGCGTTATCTCATTCCGGATGTGTTTTATATTGTCCATGGGGCTTCGCCATCTTTTGGCGCCATGAACTTCTACGCCCTTATTTAAGAGAAATTCCGCCATGTGGCTGCCTACAAAACCTGTTACTCCGGTTATAAGTGCACGCATCAATACCACTATACTCCAGTATTTTTAAGCTGAGCAAAGAATTCCCCGAACTTGATAATTATATATTCCAGTTCTTTTTGCGTGATTTCCTGGTGGCATCCTATGTAGAATCCGTTCTCGTTTATCCATTTGGATACAGGATACTGGTCTTCTATATTGCCGAATAATCTGATGTAGACGGGCTGGTTTATCAGCGGATTCATGTCACGCGTTTCAATATTATTCTTCTCAAGGAAATTTACAATATCCCTCTTAGTAAAGCTTCCCGCTTTTACCACTATGGGATACATCATGAATGCATGCTCGCATTTGGGCCGCGTGGCCGGAAGCTGGATAAAATCGCCGTATTGTTTCAAATGTTCTGTCAGGTAAGCGGCATTGTTCTGTCGCTTGCGAAGTATTTCATCTTTTCTCTCAAGTTGTGCTACACCTATAGCCCCTTCCATTTCAGTTATCCGATAGCTATAACCCAATCGCACGAATTTGAATCGCCTCTCAACAATATCAAAGAGCTTCTTCTCGTCACTGGTCCTGTCATCGTCTATGTTTATGTATATCGAATCGCGTCCATGGTTTGCAAGGCTCTTGAGTATGACGGCATATTCAGGATTGTTGGTAGTTGCTATGCCGCCGACCCCTGTCGTTATAAGATGCGCAACATACGTGGAGAAGCAGGATATGTCGGCAAAAGACCCTACAGGCTTTCCGCCATAACCTACGAACATAGTCTCGCATGTATCTTCTATCAGTTTCAGCTTATGCTTCCTTACAAGTTCCATGATAGGATCCATGTCGCAAGCAAGGCCGAATTGATGGACTATTATCATGCCTTTTGTCCTTTCGGTTATTTTCTCTTCTATCTTTGCCGGGTCAATATTGTAATAGTCAGGCTCCACATCCACGAAAACAGGCTTCAAGCCGTTGCTTATTATGACGTTCGAGGTCGCTATGAACGTCACTGCAGGCACGAGTATCTCGTCCCCGTCCTTCCAGCCTTCTGTTTCTTTCAGGCATGCGACTGCTGTACGCAGCGCGCTCGTTCCGCTGTTCATCGAAATTCCGTATTTGCACCCATGCAATGAAGCAATAGTATTTTCAAGCTTTGTCAGATAAGGGCCATGGCTGAGTCTCTTTTTGTCCAGCGTATCCATAACATACTCTTTTTCCTTATCGGTAATTTCCAGGCATCCTATTCCTATCTGGTGATCTATTTTTTCCATGTTCACGCCCCTAATTTTTCCACGGCAGCGGCAACAGTTTCGGCCGTTATATCATTCATGCAGCTTCTTCCATAGACGCACTCGCTCTTATAGAAGCACGCGCATGCCTTGGGCGGCTCTATTATCACGCCCTTTCCGTAGAGGTCAAATTCGTGCTTGTTGAATATATTATTGAGAAGTATTATTTTTCTTTCCATACCGACCGCAACGTGGAAACCAAGAGTTACGCAGGTTACGACTGCTTCGCATTTCTTGACAAGGCCTGCAAACTGGCTGAAAGAAAAATAGCCCAAATAAACCGCCCCGGTCGTGGCGGCGATTCTTTTATTCTTCTGATCTTCGGCTTCTCCACCTAGAAGCAGAGGAATATATCCCTTCTTCTTTAGCAAAAGAGCTAGCTGCTGCCATTGGGATTCCGGCCAAAGACGCGCAGTCCATCTTTCTGCCCCGCCGGTATTCAGGCCTATGAGCTTCCCCTGAGGGATATTTCCATTGAATTCCTCGGACTCCATGGCATATTTTTCGCCTTCGTAATCAAGACCCGCGATTTCAAACATTTCCTCCTGATATGTCTTGGTATTCTTCTTGCTCTCATCGTCGAAAAGGCCTGTCACAAACTTGTGTTCGGCATCCTTATCTGCAGGAGCACATTTACCGTCTTGGAGCACAAAGCCTTTTTTCATTTTCGCTTTTACGAGCGAAGCTAATGCACATGCTTCCTTGTCCTTGTCAAAATTGTATAATATGTCGAATTCGTCTGCCATCAGGGTCACGACAGTCCTTTCATTGAATCCCATGACTATATCCGCGGCTTTCCTAGCAAGATCGGGATAATTGCTTATCCACGTGACTTCACACCCGGGATAGAGCTTTCTAAGCCTTTCAGTGATTGGTGTTGAACGCAAAACATCGCCCATGGCACCCAGCTTTATTATGAGTATCCTTTTGCCGCGTTTTATATAGAATTCGCACTTGCATTTTGCGCCTTTTTCTTTATGCGGTTTGCACGGCACGTCTCCCCGGAAAAATATGCAATCTACGGCAACCTTGCCACTGCTATAACCCATACTGTATTGATGTGGCAAAAACTTAAAAACTGGTTATTATATGTAGAATAACCGGCATGATTCGTTTGACTGTCGGAAAATTGATGCTTGGTAAAAATTTAAAAACCGGTTATTATAGGCTCGTTTTTCTCTCCTGCGGACCGAGTTTGCGAGCCTTCCAGACTATATCCCACCCGAAGAGCGAAGGCAATATCGAGGAGAACCTTCCCGGTTTTGCGGTGCATGTAACTATCTCAAACCGCTTGGAAAGAACGTCCCGGAAGCCGTTAAGGGTAAAGAAACTCGAAGTTATCTGCCACGCCCTGTTTCTGAATAAAAACGAGTCCTGCGGCTTGCCCAGAAGATACATCACGCGGTGCCATAAGTGATAATTATTCGTCATGCTTCCTATGTACAGGCCGCCGGGCCTCAGAACCCGCGCTATTTCATCAACCAGCGTTTCCGGGGAATAGAGATGCTGTATGAGCCCTTCTGTAATCACTATATCAAAGTATCCCTCCCGATAGGGAAGCCCTTCGTCCACGTCGCGCTGAACCGCTTTTATCCCGTGTTTTCGCGCTGCGCGCACGTTTTCTGCGTTTATATCCACACCGTGTTTTTCTTCCGCCGTTATTCGCGAAAGGGTTGCGCCGTCCCCGCAGGCCACGTCAAGTATCCTTTTCGACGCCGGTATCATGGATATGATTATGTCGCGCCTTTTGTCGGAGGAAGCGGTATGGACGGGCTTGCCGCCCCAGTGCCTGTTCTTGGAATCCATTTGAATAACTTTCGGCAAAACGTTAAATTCCTGCACTTATTATCGGTTTAAAAACCTTCTCGATTAATTAGACTCGTGATTGAATGAATTACTTAAAAGGCAAGAAAATACTCATTACCGGCGGGACTGGAAGCTTCGGCCGTC
>JAGVVY010000024.1 GCA_018304585.1 Candidatus Aenigmatarchaeota archaeon
TTTTTCCAGAAGTCCCGTATCTCGCGTTCCGGCGCGTCGGTTACGGTGAACTTGAAGTCCGAGGGGAAGACCTTGCGGTAGTTGGCCCAGAGAAAGCGCTCGTCCATGAAGATGCATACGCCGCGGTCGCTTTCCGTGCGGATGCACCTGCCCGCGGCTTGTATCGTCCGGATCATCGCAGGATACGAATATCCGTAGTCCCAGCCGCGGCCAAATTTCAGATCGTAATAATCTATCAGCGATTTTGTCTCGAGATCCGGACGCTCAAGGGGGATGCCGACGACGATTACGCCGTTGAGAAAATCGCCCGCCAAATCTATGCCTTCGCTGAACGAGCCTGCCTGAACGCCGAGAAGGACCGCGCCCGTTTTGTGCATTGACACGAACTGGTTATACAGGGCTTTGCGCCCCTCTTTGTCGGCTTCCCGTTCTTCAAGAAGCGCGGGCTTTGCCATGGCGTTCTTTATCATGGGATAAATCGCGTCCCTGAATGCGTATGAAGGGAAGAATACTGCGCAATTGCCTTTCACGGCATTCACGCATGATGAAATATACGATGCAATTTTACGATACGTGTCGTCAGTGCGCTGGGAATACTTTGTCGTGATGCCCGGCACTATGAGATTGAGGCGGTTCTCCTTTTTGAAAGGTGATTCGTAGCTTTTCATCACCGCGTTGTCGGGCAGGCCAAGAACGTTGCGGTACATCTCCTGCGGGAACAGGGTGCCGGACATCAGTATCGTGGAATGCGACCTTGTTATTATTTCTTTCGTGTACATCGCCGGATCAAGGCAGGCGAGCGAGAGCGTCACGAAGGACTTGCCTGAGCGCGCCATTTCCTTCCGAATTATGCGCGCATAGCCTTCTTCAGCGAGCGACCATGAATCAAGGAACTTGAGAAGCGAGGCGATGTAGGACTTTTTCCTCTGCTTTGCCGTATACTGGGCGGCGCTGTCAAGAGTCTCGCTCATGGAGTCAAAGCTCCCGACCCGGCGCTCCAGCTCCTTGAGAAAGTCTTCCTTGCTGACATAGCCTTCCTTGTCGTGCTGCTTGGTCATGGCGTTAAGGGCGTTGTATATCTCGCCCGCTATGTTCGCGGCGTCCTCCATGCCCGCGAGCTTGGCCTCCTTTTCCGCGTTAAGCAGGGAAAACGTCGTGATCTTCTGCGACATGAGGTCGCGCACGCGCGAAGGCAGGTTGTGCGCCTCGTCGACTATGAAGATGATGTCTTCAGGCTCCTTCTTTATCCTCGCAAGAGTTGCAGACCGGGCAGGGGAAAATATGTGGTAGTAATCGGCTATTATCACGGTGCTGGATTTTGCAGCTTCCATGAGCAGTTCATAAGAACAAAAGTCCGCGGAAAACTTCTTCTTGAATTCCTCGGCATGGAGAAACTCATTGTTCAGCACCCTTAGCGCGCTCTTCGCCCTTTCAGTGGCCGTGCGGTCGTCCGTCCTGACGGCCTTATAGTAAGGGCATTTTTCATCCTTGACCATGGAACGGCAGAAGTCCGTGAATTCGGACGTCGAGAAGTCGGCAACCTCCATGGAACAGAGCCATTTCTTGCCTATCATGTCAGCAACGCGGAATTCAGCGTGCTGGCGGAGTTTCTTCAGCGTCTCCAGGGCTATTTCATGCTGGCTGTGGCGCGGGGTCAGGAAGAACACGGTCTTGCCGTTCTGAAGCGCATATTCAAGGGCTGGCGAAAGCGACGCCGCGGTCTTGCCAAGGCCCGTAGGCGCGTTGGCTATGAGGTGGCTTTTCTGTTCTATGGCGCAACGTACGTCGTCCATGAACTGCTTTTGCTGGGGGCGAATTGAAGAAAATGGAAATAGCATTCCATGAATTTTGTTCCGAAACTTAAATACCGGAAGAGAGCGGGGGGAAAGTGATTATAGTAGATGACATTAGTTTTCAGGCATGCTCTACGTACAGCAAAGACAGAATTTTGCCCGGATGCTTCTGTCATTTGCCATAGCTTGTTTCTTCATCGACCCACTTCAGATATTCCTCGTTTCCGCCGGATATCTGCCATGCCGTTATGCACGGAACCGCATCGGGATGCATGGACGCCACCTTGTCCTTGAGCGCGGGAAGCAGAGAATGCCGCGTCTTGGCAATCAACGCATATTCGCCTTGCCTGATTATCCTGCCTTCCCAGCGATAAACCGATTTTACAGGAAAGAAATTGACGCATGCCGCAAGGCGGCTTTCGACAAGCGATTCGGCGATTTTTGAAGCTTCAGGCTCAGATGGGACAATAATATACACAGAAATGCGTCCGTTTTTCATAAAGGATATTTCCAAAGAGGTTTTATAAACCTTACCGTTGATAGAAATAACTGATATCATGGTAAGAAAATCTTATGGCAAAATGAGGGGCACACGCTTCAAGATGCAAGGCAAGGAAAAGCCCACTGTGAACGACTTCCTGGCGCAGTTCCAGCCGGGCGAAAAGGTGCATATTGACTTTTCATCCCATATAGGGATTCCGAATCCGAAATTCCAGGGGAGGACGGGAACCGTGCTTGCCCGCCGCGGGAACGGATACGAGATTCAGGTTACGGACATGGACGCCGTAAAGAAGATATACCTCAAGCCGGAGCATCTCAGGAAGGCATAATCATGGAAATAATTGCAGAAGACGATCTTGACAGGCACGATGCCAGAGCGATAATGGAGGCTCGGGCGGCCGTGAAGGAACTTATTTACGAGCAGAAGATATGCATGGAATACCTGCAGAAGCTGCCGTCGCTCAGCGAAGCGAAGCTCAAGCAGCTCAGGGAAGAGCTATCCAAAATAGCGATACTTAAGCCGAGGTACATAGCGCTGATAACAAGCCTTCTGCCCAACACGGACGAGGAAGTGGATGCCCTTTTCGTCAAGGAAAGGACGAACCTCAAGAAGGAAGAAATCCACCAGATAGCCGAGATCGTCAAGAAGTATGCCGGTTAAGGTAATTTCGTCCCCTTTGTTCTTAGTTTCATTGTAAAAGCAGGGCAAACTGAACGTATTTAAACCGTAAGAAGTATGTATTAAGAGGATTAAAGATGGGCGATATGTATGATGAAGGAAGAGAATTGCATAGTTTTGGACTTTTTGCCTCACGGCTACGCCGACAGGAGGCACGCAGAACCGGTAGCCCAAGCAGTAGGAACTAGTTTTTTCACGTTATTGGAGATCATACCGCGCGAAGGCACGGACTTCGGCCAGGGCGAAAGCGTTTACATAGGCGAAGGCAAGCGCGACAAGGTCCAGTTCATAAAGGGCCAGATAGAGTACAAGGACCTTACAAATATGGGCCAAAATTACCTTGAAGACGCAGTAAAGGCCATAGTCGAGGCAAACGAAGCACGGTTCGTGGAATTCTTCAACAAGTCCGGGCCAGTTACGCCCCGAATGCACAAGTTCCAGCTGTTGCCGGGCATAGGAAGCAAGCATATGCAGGCCGTGCTCGCGGAGCGGGCCAAGAAGGCGTTCGCTTCGCTCAAGGACATAGAGGACCGCGTCAAGCTGTTTCCGGATCCGAAGAAGACGCTGATAAGGCGCGTTCTTGAGGAGCTGAAGAATGACGAGAAATACTACCTCTTCGTTTCCAAGCCCCAGAAGAAGGAGCAGCGTTTCTGATTATTTGCGCAGGCGATCCGGTTTTTTGCATAGACGAACCTATAAATCCCGCCGGACAGAATTAATCCCATGGCGATAGACTGGGGAGAGGTCATGTTCCACACCTCCGGGAGGAGGAATCACAGGAACGCGATCATCGCGCTTGCCTTTCTTGCCGCCATAACCGTTGCGGGGTATTATCTCGCGCCTTCTGATGATGCGCAGGGGCGAGCGCTTCAGAGCACGACGGCGACTACTCCAGTTACAAATACAATTAGCAATGGACCAGACATATGCCAGTCTTATATTGGAGATGATTCAATGATTTCGTGCAATGAAGCTGTAAGAATCGCTTCCGAAAAATATGCCGGGTACGTGGGAAGCGTAGATAATTCCAAACCGGAGGGCTCTGAAGTCTTTTTCTGGAACGTTCATATGCAGCTTTCTGAGCCAATCGAGCATAGGGGAGTGTTAATCGAAGGAATTATAGACGTTATAGTAGACAAAGAGACAGGAGATGCCAGAATTTATAGATACAGAAGTGCATGAATATGAAAATAAGATTATTATGCTTGATATTTGCAATGGGAATGATATCAACTATTTCTTTTGCAGACGGCTCATGCACCGCTCTTACAGGTAGTTCGTGGTTTTCAGAGGATCTCTGCATGAGCTCCTGCCCTATTGGAAGCTACGACCACAAGCATTGTTATGATGAAAGCGGTGAAGGAAACGACTTCGTGTGCGACAGGTGCACGGCGCCGGACGTGGACAATCCCCCGACCGCTTCTATCGTGTCGGCAAGCACAGGCACTACGGGGACTCCTATAACCGTTCAGGCCATAGGAACGGATGACAATGATGTTGATGCTATTTGGTTCTATCATGATGGTTCATGGGAGTCTTACAGCTGTACCGGCATACAGGTATCCTGTTCAAACAGCTGGTCAATAACGGAGACTACGCCTGGAGAATACACTTACGAGGTTATCGTGTATGATGATTCGGTGGGGGTTACCAGTACAACTAAAACCGTGACTTGGTCGGCTCCTGCATCGCCAACCACTACCACGACAACCGTGCCAGGCGGATCAACGACAACCACAACGTCGACCACGACAACTACGACAGTGCCCGGATCAACGACAACCACGACAGTAGCATCATGCACGCCCGGTGACATCTGCACTGACAGCACGCATTATACGTACCAGTATTCCGATTGCTCACTATATTCACCAGCGACTTTTTGTGACAACGGCTGTTCAGAAGGCTCATGCGTTGATCTGCCGGCGGGGGTGTGCGAGGACCTATCATACCCTGTGACCTACTGGCAGAGGAACTGGTACGTTTATGGCGGCGGGCAGGGCGCGTGCCTCGGGACGGGGCCGAACCAAGATACGTTTAATTTCGACAACAACTGGTTCAGCGGAACCGTGGCGCACCTCTTGATAGACGGCATCATGTTTCAGTCGACGAGGATGTTCTACGTGCAAGGAGGCGGATTATATACGTTCTTTGTAGGCGCGGATGATGGCGTAATACTATATGCAGATAGTTCAAAATTAATCGACGACTGGAGCGACCATTCTTACAGGGAGCAAAGCGGCGCAAAAGAATTGCGGGAAGGAAGCCACACGGCGCAGATAGATTATTATGAGAAGCCTTACAGCTTCAGCCTCCTTGGGGCCAACGATGCCAGAGTCTCGTTCCGCGGGCCGTATCCTCTTAAGGTCGTTGACATGGCGACGTCCAAGACCAGCTACGCACAGGGCGAAAGCGTGGACATGAACGCCCTTGTGACGGGCATGGGCTTTGATCTTGGCGATTATATCGTGCGCTTCGGCATGGACGGCTTGGACACTGGCAAGCGATGCAGCTTTACCGTGGATACGACGGATTTAGCGACGGGAGTCAACTATGTGTGTACAAGGAACATGAACATATTGGCGACAGGCGACCACACAATCCGTGCGGGGGTTTATCAGGGCGACACGCCGATAAGCGGCGTCTGGGACGAGGAAACGATCACTATCACTACTGCGACTACTACTACGACGACGGTGCCGCCGCGACAATGTACGATAGATTCGCAGTGTCCAATTAGTGGATTAGAATACGATTCTACCGGAACAAAGAGAATATATTGCGATAGCGATCAAGCAGGAGGAACAAGGAACCCTGCTACGGCATCGCCTTCTTATGAGTGTTATGCGCCCGTGCAATGCCTTGGGAAACAAATAAATCCTGCCAGTGGCAAAGCATATGGTAATGAACTCTGTAAGTCTGACTACTGCTGCACTGGAGCGCTTTCTTCTACCATAGTTGCTGGAGACGGGTATTGCGTGCCGGCATCAAGAACGCTGGATTCTTTCAGACAAATTTGCGTTGGCTGAGGAGTTGTCCGTCAAAATCGGAGCATTTTATAACCCGTATATCGAAAACCACCCGCTTGAGCGGATGGATGAGGCAAGAACGGGTTCGTGCTGCCTCTAATCACAAGAGAATGTTCTAACACAGGGAAAAAAGAAGGTAGGGAGCAACCTGTCGGCCAAAATTCATAGAATTCTCCAGCCCGTAACGCCCGCCACTTCAGTGGCGGGATTATTTACAGCATTTCTTTTGTTTTCATAAAGCGCGGCAGTTCACTTATTAGTCTTGGTATCTGTTCGCAGCTATGACAGGAGCTATCAAATCGAGTCTCTCCTGCATATCAGAATTTCCATAAGCGACAAGCGCGCCTTTGATATCATCGTCTGTCAGGTGACCCTGTGCAACCTTAAGGTCTTCAAGTGCACGGAGAATAGTGCTCATTTGATTAGGATTAATGCCGATAAGGGCGATTGCGGCATTATGGGCGTCATAATTCTTGGTTAAGTCAAGTTGGCCTGTCCTTGCTTGTTTGTAAGTCGTTTGCATAGCTTCGTCAAAAGTCATATCAAACGTTTTTGGAGTGCCAAGTGCGGCGACATACTCGGCTATCCATCGGCTAGTAGCCTCTAGAAACCATCTCTTGCTGTCTCCAACAAGATCGCCAATCATCCAGCCGGATAATTCATCCGCAAGATGCCCATTTTCATCCCCTGCAAGGCTCATGAAATACTGATAATCCGGATTATCTGGATTTGCGGGATAAGAGCCTAATGTTATAGAATTGTTTCTATCCCTTTTATTGATATGATTTTGTAAAGTACGCACACTCATTATTAGTTGTCTTTCAGGCGGTCTTCCAAATAATTCTTCAATGGGATCGTAAACAGTCGTCACGTTAGCAGCATATCCCTTCAATTCGTCTTCCGTGCATATTTTGGGGCAGTCGATTATTACCTGCCCGTTGGCCACGGTAACGGAATTACCAATCGGTCTGTAAGGCTGAGGCGTCGCAGTCGCCTTCGGCACCGCCGTCGCCGTTGGCGCCAAAGGCGTGCGGAATCCGGGCTCTGCAACCAATGTAGGCGCATTG
>JAGVVY010000020.1 GCA_018304585.1 Candidatus Aenigmatarchaeota archaeon
CACTATGCCGCCTGTTTCCAGCGCCACGTCGGTTCCCGAGCCTATCGCTATTCCTATGTCGGCCTGTGCAAGAGCGGGGGCGTCGTTTATCCCGTCCCCCACCATCGCTACCTTATGGCCCTCGCTCTGCAGCTTCTTTATCCTTGACGCTTTATCCCCCGGAAGCACGCCGGCCATGACTTCATCAATGCCAAGCTCCTGCGCCACCGCACGGGCCGTACGCTCGTTGTCGCCTGTCATCATCATGACGCGCTTTCCCATTTTTTTAAGCTCCGCCACGGCCTTCGCAGAATTTTCTTTCACGGTATCCGCGACCGCTATAAGTCCAGCCGCTTCCGCGTTTTTGGCAATTATTATGACGGTCTTTCCCTGCCGTTCCAGCAACATTATATCCTTCTCGCGCTTCGCAATTTTTACCCCATTGCCCTTCATGAATCCTGCATTCCCTGCCAAAACCCTGTCTTTTGCTATCCGTGCCGAAACGCCTTTCCCGGAATGCGCAAAAAATCCCCTGACGGGCTTCGGCTTTATCCTTCTTTTGCGCGCCTCGTTCATTACGGCCTCTGCCAGCGGGTGCTCGGATGCGGCCTCTACCGACGCCGCCAAAGAAACGACTTGATCATCACTTACTGCATAAGAAATAATATCCGTAACCTCCGGCTTCCCCTTGGTCAGCGTCCCGGTCTTGTCCATCACTATCACGCCAGCCTTGTGAGCTGTTTCCAGGGCCTCGCCCCCCTTGATAAGTATTCCGTTCTCGGCCCCGAGGCCCGTGCCGACCATGATCGCAGTAGGCGTTGCCAGACCCAGTGCACAGGGGCATGCTATTATGAGCACAGACACCAAAGACGTGAAAGCAAACGCGAATCCTATTGAAGGGTACCAGAACGCAAAAGCCCCGAGCGCGATTACGATGACGGCAGGAACAAAATAAGAAGAAACCGCGTCTGCCAGCCTCTGGATAGGCGCCTTCGACCCCTGCGCTTCCTCGACAAGGCGCACTATCTGAGATAGCATAGTGTCTGTGCCTACTTTTGTCGCCCTGAAACGAAATGAGCCGAACTTGTTTATCGTGGCTCCTATTACAGTATCCCCCTTCTTCTTTCCGGCCGGCATGCTTTCGCCTGTTATCATGGACTCGTCAACGCTGCTCTCGCCTGACAGCAAGACTCCGTCCACCGGTATCTTTTCGCCCGGCTTCACCATCACAACGTCGCCGGCTTTGACGTCGCCGACGTCAATGCTTATTTCTTTTCCTTTCCTAATGACTGTAGCGGTCTTGGTCTGGAGGCTCATCAGTTTTTTTATAGCATCCGATGCGCGGCCTTTTGCTATAGCCTCCAGATACCTGCCAAGAAGTATCAGCGTCGTTATCACGGCGGCGGTATCAAAATACATGCTGCCTTCAATGCCCAGCAGAACTACGGAAGCGCTGTAGAAATAAGCAACGCTTGTTCCCAGTGCTATAAGCGTGTTCATGTCGGCGCTCCTGTTGCGAAGCGCCGTCCACGCGCCTGCATAAAAATCACGGCCGACCCAGAACTGGACTACGGTGGCCAGCGCCAGAAGAATGCCGGGCACGGAAAGCCATGCCGCGTAAAACCATTCGGGAAAGCTGCCTATGAATATGGCGCCCGAAAGCACAGAGCCAACATAAAGTTTTTTTCTGAGCACGAACAAATCCTGTTTCTTTATCTCTTCCATGTGCCCGGCATGGCCTGCGTCGCCTCCATGCGCGCCGTGAATCGCGGCCTTGTAGCCTGTCCTGTTTATTGCATCGGCTATCGCATTTTCGCTCGTTCTTGACGGGTCAAAGCTCACGACGGCCTTTTCCGTTGCGTAGTTGACCCGCGCCGAAATTATGCCGGCTTCTTTCTTCAGCTTCTTTTCTATGGTATTTGCACACGTTGCGCAGTGCATCCCGGAAATCCCGATAATGCACGTTTTATTCCCGCCTTTAATGGGTTTCATCTGCTTCGCCGCCGCGCAATGATCTTTATCGCTTTTCCTGCATATTATATGCAAGTGCAAAGAAGTAACCCAAGCCGTAAGCGGCTGCAACGCTGCCCGCCAGTCCCAGTGCAAGCATAAGAGGGCTTGTCCAGAATCCGGGATAAAGTATGTCCATGACCGAAGGCTGCCCCATCAGCCCGTGCCATATGTATCCTGCTACGTCAACGACCGCTACGGTTGCCGACGATGCAATTCCCAATGCCTGCGGTTTCAATGTCATGCTATCGCCTTATACATATCTGAATTAGATATATCTATTGATGACAACTATTTAAGTCTTTTCCATTCGATTATTGCCATGCAAGCCCGTTCAAGCATGATAAAATATTTCATACTCCGGCATCTCGGCAGAAAGCGGATGACGGGCTATGAACTGCTTGCAGAAATAGGAAATATTACAGGAAAACAGCCGAGCACAAGCCAGATATATCCCGTCCTGAACGGCATGGAAAAATCCGGCTACCTTGCGTCAAAAACGGGATTCTACGGCAAGAGAAAATCGAAGTCCTACAGCCTCACTGCTTCGGGAAAGTCCCTTTCTTCGGCGATAGAAAAACATTTTGAATCCATAGTAAGGGCGATAATAAGCGATAAAATAAGGGTATGCGCCCACTGCAATTGCGAGATACTGAAAGGCCACTACAGCAAGGTCATATGCGGCAGGAAACTTGACTTTTGCTGCAGCGCGTGCGCCGCGTCGTTCGCGCAAAAATGAATATCCCGATTCAAAAGCTCATGCGGCAGAAGCTGCCTTGTTCATTATTCTTACTTCGTCTATCATGCCGTTGAAATAATGCTTATTCCCTCCGCTTGACGGCGCTCTCGTGCCTATCCTTGTTGAATCTATTCCTGCACCTTCAAAAGTCTCCTGCGGCGCGGGCAGTATGGGAGGATATTACGCCACTCGCGCGCAATGAGTGGATTTGTTGGGTTACGTCTGGCAAAAAAGAGGAGACGAAGAGTATTCGCATCAAGAAGGCTCTCTCGAAGCTTAAAGGCGGAATGCGAAGGCCTTGCTGTTGGGTAGGTTGCCCTCATCGCTCCAAATAATCTGAATCGGCGCACGGCGTCAGTTGCTTCAATGGAAGATTTGGTAAAGCAATATGGTGATTATCTTAAGCTTTTTGACGCAAGAATGACTGATCGCCTGATTATCATGGATTGGTCGGCGACATGATTTCAAATCTCTCTGAGAGATATAATATTTTCAATATTTTTCTTTGGGATAAACCTTGGACTTTTCTTTTTCTAAAAGAAAAGGATTGGGATGGACTGGTCGGGATTTGAACCCGAAGCCTCTACCTCTCATCGAAGTTTTTGATTAAGCTTTTTACCAAAAAGCTTATGCGAAGGTAGCGATCTTCCGTTGATCTACCAGCCCGTGCGTATATTTACATCATACAGCAAACTTTAATGCTCTTTACGCCAATTAAAAATATGAAAAGGTTGTGGGCGCCGTGGAGGCTGGAGTATGTCAAGAACGCATTCAAGAAGCAGAAGTGCATTTTCTGCCATCTGCCCGGGAAAAAACAGGATGAAAAGAACTATATTCTATACAGAGGCGAGAATGTCTTCGTGATGCTTAACGCGTATCCGTACTCGCCGGGGCACATCATGGTCTCCCCCTACCGCCACGTCGACCGCATAGCGCGCATGAGCGAAGAGGAACGCACCGAGATGACAGGCATTGCGGCAAAATTCTCCATCATACTGGAAAAGGCGGTGAATGCCGAGGGCTTCAACATGGGCATCAATCAGGGCAGGCCTGCAGGGGCAGGATTTGACAAGCACGTCCATATGCATGTGGTGCCGCGCTGGAAGCACGACGTCAATTTCATGGTTCCGGTTGCCGGAACAAAGGTAATGCCCGAGATGCTGGAACAGACTTACGCAAAGATAAAGGCTGCCATGAAGTCAATGCCATTATAAATAAGGATATAGTTGATTCCTTGGTTTTAGCAACGTCGCGGACTTATATAGAAATAAGCTAACGAGGCTTTGCACCTAAAGTCCAAAATCGGTCAACCGGTTGTATTTTGACCTTCTAAAATCACAACATCTTGTGTTCATTGGCTACTTTTCGTGCAAAGCCAGCTAACGACACTGCTGACGATGAAAACCGTGAGAAAATGGAGGGAACGCTGCCGAAACGGAAGAAACGCCAGAAAACATTTCAATTTTCCGGATGCCGCCTGCATTTGGCTTTCCTTCTTATCTGAAGCCTTCAGGCTTCCCTCAAATAACCCCAGTTGTGCAACTTGTCGCTGTCCTCAAACCAGCGGTCGCCGATGTCTTTTCTATAGTACATGTTGGGTATCATGATGTTTTCAATCCTGTTGTATGCCTGAGCCTGAGCTTGTTTCATTGTCTGGCCGAGGCCTACGACTATCAAAGCTACGCCCTTGATGCTTGTGACAAGCCACTCGTTGTTGAACTTCCTGATGTCTTCTATGTGTATGCCGACGAAATCCGGCTTCTTGAACATGATGACGGCATCCTTGGAATACGTTTCAAAAAGCCTCTTGTCCTTGTACGGATAGGGCGGAACTACTATCCTGACGCCGACCTGAAAGCCGCTTCTTGCCTTGAACTTGGAAAGCGTTCCTTCCGCCATGCCGTGGAGGAATTCGCCCATAGGCATCAGAATGCCTTCCTGCTGTATGCTTATTGTGGGGTACCCGAAACGCGACGTGAATTCAAGCGGATAAATCCCGTTGTTGTTGACTATGCAGTTGATGTCTATGTATCCCACGTATTTTTCCCGCCTCAGTACAGATTCCATTTTTTTCAGCGTTGCCGAGAATATCCTGTTCGGCTCGCTAAAAAACATCGATGTTCCCATCTCGCCTGTCGATGGCCCTATATTGCCCGGGAAGAGTTTCTTGTGCTCGAAATTGACGTTTATGGGCTGCATGAATTCGTAACCGTTGAAGAACGCGCCAACTGCAACCTCAACTCCGTTTATCTTCCTCTGCAGCTGAAATTCCTTTATCCTGTTCGACCACGTGGCCTTGTAATCCTCAAGCATATGGATTATATCCTTGCCGTCCTCTTCCTCGCCGACAAAAAGCAGCTGCTTCACGTTCTGCGCCTCGCCGCTCGGCTTTATGACGTACTTGTTCGGGTTTTTCTTGACGTATTCTATGGCCTCGTCGAAAGAAGTGAAATTCTCCTGCGGTATGATCGGAACGCCGGCCTTCTTGAGCTCGTTCTGCCCGAAGCCCCGGTCGTCCTCAAGCTTGTCGGTATAAGGCGTCCCGCCGACCACAAGCTTGCCTTGCTGACGTAACTTTTGCGCTTTCTCGCCTTGCCCAAGAACATCATCAAAAACTATGACATCGGCCCATTCCACATCCTTTTCCCAGTCTTCCGTCTTCGGAACGAAACCGTCGGCCACCGCCTTCTCGTCCTTGCTGTCTATGAAATATTTGACGTTGTGGCCTTCCTTGACGACCTGCCAGGCTACGTCGCTTATGAGCCCTTCCAGAGAAACAAACAGGAAATTTTTGGGTATCATGTAAACAATCTTGCCTTATTTAATTAGGGGTAAAATAATTTATACTTTTCTATTCACGAACGCTATAATTCCCAAGACAACCTGTTCCGGAGTTTTGTCCGACGTATCAATGACAAAATCCGCCTCTTTTTCCTGAGAAAAGGTGTCAAAACCGTACAGCTTTCTGAACGTCTTTCTCTCAAGGCCGTCCTTCTCATTGACCGTTCTGGCGGCCGATTCAACGCTTATCCCGTCCCTTTTGGCGTATCTTTCCGCTCTTTTTGCCGGGGACGCCTTGAGCCATATCTTTGCGCCGGCTATTTCCTTGAGGAAATGAATAGCCAGCTTGCCGTCTATGACAATGTCGCCTTTTTTCGCCTTTTCTACCATGAGCCTGTCTATGGCTTCGTGAAAGTCCTTTGAGGAGCCTTTTTCGCTTCCGAGGAACTCCACCGCTTCCTGCGTCTTGCCTTTCGAGAAGCTCTTGAAATATTCGCCGGCGGAAAAGAACTGCAAACCAAGCTTTTTGGCAAGAAGCCTTCCGGTTGTCGTGGACCCGCAGCCCGGCTGGCCCGAAATCGCTATGACGGTCATGTAATCATCATTAGACGCGTAAAATAAATAGCTCACGGGCGTCCGGAACAAGCCATTTATAAGTTTAATCCACAAAATAGCTTCATGATATGCGGTTCCGCAAATCTCATTTTCAGGTAACTTTCTCGGTTATATTTAGCCGCACGTCTTAATAATCAAAGTTGATGCTTCATGGAAAAAAACTACGACCCAAAAATCGCCGAACGGAAATGGCAGGAAGAATGGGAAAAGGAAGGCGTTTACCGCTTTGATGCCGAAAGCGCAAAGCCCTTGTTTTCAATAGACACACCTCCGCCTACTGTTTCGGGAAGCATGCATATAGGCCACGCATTTTCCTATTCGCAAATGGATTTCATAGCGCGGTATCACCGTATGAAGGGCGAGAGCGTATTCATGCCTTTCGGCACTGACGATAACGGTCTTGCAACTGAACGACTCATAGAAAAATTAAATAATGTCCGTTCAAAAAAAATGGACAGGGACAAATTCATAGAACTTTGCCTTGCAACGCTTGAAAAAATAAGACCGGACTTCGTCGCGGACTGGAAGCGCATCGGCATATCCGCGGACTGGGGCATATTCTACTCCACTATCAACGAGCACTGCAGACGCATATCGCAGCAATCGTTCATAGAACTATATAATAAAGGCTTGGAATACCGGACGAAAGCGCCGTTCATGTGGTGCCCGTTGTGCCAGACAGCGATAGCGCAAGTGGAGTTAAAGGACGTGGAGAAGGACTCAAAGCTTGTTTATATTAAACTGGATGTGGAAGGCGGGGGGCATATAAGCATAGCTACTACAAGACCGGAACTTTTCGGTTCGGCTGCCGCCGTATACGTGCATCCGGAAGACAAGCGCTATAGCAATCTCATAGGCAAGAAAGCGACAATACCGATTTACAACAGGAAAGTACCGATAATGGGCAACGACGAAGCTGACACGGAATACGGCACAGGCGCGGTCTACCAGTCCACGTTCGGCGACATGACCGACGCGGACTGGGCCAAGAAGTTCAAAACAGAAGTCACGGAAATACTCAACCCCGATGGCACGCTAACTGCAGCAGCCGGGCCTTATGCAGGCATGAAGACTGCCGAGGCACGGGAAAAGATAATACAGGACCTGAAACCCTGGACCGAAAAAATTGTGCCCCTCAGGCACGCGGTAAACGTGCATGAAAGGTGCGAAACTGACATAGAAATCCTGCCCACTTACCAGTGGTTCATCAAATATCCATCCAAGGACGTCATGCTCGCCGCAGGCGCTGCGCTCAAATGGCACCCCGAGCACATGAAGAATAGATACGACAACTGGGTAAAGGGCCTGAAATGGGACTGGTGCATTTCAAGGCAGCGATACTTCGGCATACCGTTTCCGGTATGGTACTGCAAGAAATGCGGAGAGGTAATGCTCGCTGATGCCAAGGATCTGCCGGTGGATCCGCTGGTTGATAGCCCTGAAAAGAAATGCAGGTGCGGCTCTTCGGACTTCAAGCCTGAAAAAGACGTAATGGATACATGGGCTACCTCGTCCCTGACCCCGAAAATAAGCAGGGAATTGATGAAAGGCACTCCGGCTTACAAGAAACTTTTCCCGATGAGCCTTCGCCCCCAGGCTCACGACATAATATCGTTCTGGCTGTTCAACACGACAATAAAGTCGCTGCTCCATGAGGGAAAAACGCCATGGAACAATGTGATGATATCCGGCTGGGCGCTTGACCCGCAGGGCAGGAAGATGTCCAAGAGCAAGGGCAACACGATAAGCCCGCAGGAGATGACGAAGAAATACTCGGCAGATGCCCTGCGTTTCTGGGCAGCTTCGTCAAACTTGGGCGAAGATCTTCCTTTTCAGGAAAAGGAGCTTGTCACCGGCATGAAGACTATCACAAAATTATGGAACGCCGCCAAGTTCGTTGCATCGTCCACCGAAGGCGCTGTAACAGAGCCCAAAACGCCGCACCCGGCAGACGCATGGCTTCTAACGAAGCTCGCTAAAGCCGTTAACGCCTCCACAGGCGCTTTCGAGAATTATGAATATTCAAGGGCAAAGATGGAAACCGACCTGTTCTTCTGGCGCGTTTTCACTGATTATTACATAGAGATCGTCAAGGATAGGATATATAATCCCGACAACTACAGCAAGCAGGATGCGGATTCGGCCAAGCATGCGTTGAGGATGGCGATGCTGGCCGTTCTCAAGCTCTTTGCGCCGATTATGCCCCATATCACCGAAGAAATCTACCGCACCGTCTTTGACATGCGCGAAAGCGTGCATAAATCGGCATGGCCAAAGATGAATTATTCTTACGAAAAAGAAGAAGCCGAAGGCGATGAGGCCGTAAAGGCGATCGATCATATAAGGAAATACAAGAGCGGGAACAAGCTTGCCATGAACGCCCCGCTAAAGGAAGTGATAACAGGGCAGAAGCTGTCCGCAGCTATGGCGGATGCCCTGAAGGCGACGATGAAGATAGGAACAATAACCTTCCGTGAAGGCGCGGGAACAATGGAAATAATTCAGTGATTATTATGGCGGAAGATCATACAAAAGGCTCAAGATACAGGCTGAGGAAGCTGCTGAAATTCCTGGGCTCCATCAGGGGGCGGCACACGGAAATGGTGACGGTTTATGTCCCCACAGGCTACAGCCTGCACGAAGTTTCCGCGCAGTTAAGGCAGGAGCAGGGCACTGCAGAGAATATCAAGTCCAAAGCCGTGAGGAAAAACGTGACGACTGCCCTTGACAAGATAATACGCCATATGCAGCTCTACAAGGCTACGCCGGAGAACGGCGTTGCATTCTTCTGCGGCAACGTTTCCGAGAAAGAAGGCGTCAACGACATAGAACTCTGGGCGATAGAGCCGCCGGACCCGATAAGGACCAAGATGTACTGGTGCGACCAGACGTTCATTCTCGAGCCGTTGCAGGCGATGGTGGAGGAAAAGGAAGTCTACGGGCTCGTGGGCGTGGACAAGAGCGAAGCCGATATAGCGATGCTGAAAGGCAAGAAGATAGAGGTCATAAGCCATTTTGATTCCATCGTCCCGGGAAAGACGAAAGCGGGCGGCCAGAGCAGCGCAAGGTTTGCCCGCGTCCGCGAGGGCATGCTGAACGACTGGCTGAAGGAGATAGGCGACGCCGTCAACAGCACCTTTGAAGGGCACAAGGAGCTGAAAGGGATACTTCTTGGAGGGCCCGGCCCGATAAAGGAGATGTTTCTGAAAGAGGACTACCTCCACATGGACATAAAGAAGCTTGTGCTTGGAACCGTGGACACGTCCTATACCGGCGAGCACGGCCTGCATGAGATACTGGAGCGCGGGCAGGACCTGATAAAAGAGGCGTCTGTAGTCAGGGAAAAGAATTTGCTCGCCAAGTTTTTGGAGAATCTGCAGAAGCCGGAAGGCCTTGTCGCATACGGCTTTCGCGAAGTCGACAAATACCTGAAGATAGGAGCCGCTGACACGGTCATAGTTTCAGAAATGCTGACGCTAAAAGAAATAAAATACGAATGCCGGTGTGGGGAGAAGATACGCTTCGTGAAGGAGGAAGAAAAGAACGCCCGGATATGCGAGGTCTGCAAGTTCCCGATGAAGATTCTTGGCGAAAAGGACATAATCGAATATTTTGAGGAAGAAACGAAGAACTACGGAGCCAAGCTTGAAGTAGTCTCCGGCGAAACAAAGGAAGGCGCCCAGTTCGAGGCGCTTGGCGGCGTGGGGGCGTTTTTGCGGTATAGAGTTTAAATATTTTATTGGGATAAAAACTCTGAGAATATGGGATTTCTGCCTTGGAGGAAGAAATATCCTGGCAATGCACCGAAAAATCATGCAAATCCATGGAATGTTGATCTAACGCCCTATATTGAACGGCAGATCACAGTTTATCAACATGGCATAGTCAAGACAAATGATGGTCGTAAAGAAGTAAGGCATACAAGACAGTCCGGCTATCTATCCCAAATTTATCCCGATGGTTCATTATGGTTGGGAGCTACCCCTAAGGCGGGAAGTGGCGGCCGGAACATCAAGGCACATTTCAATGGATCCGGCGTGGATATGACAACCTACAAAATAACTGCAATGGATGACCAAGGATTGGAAAGGACTTTATATGACAGCCGCCCAAACTTCAGTTATTCCAATATCACGGACAAAGATTCGTCGGCTCCTCCAAATAAAATTTCTATCGGGTAAGAATTTCCAGCACGCGTCTACCGTTCTTTAGCTCCTGCAACCGCCAACCGAACGAAAGGGCAGGCAGCTTACGCTGGCATGATCTTTTCGCCAACGAATCTACTGCCGGTTCCAAAGACTTATATATCTTGGGATTCCATAATCTATAATGACTATGCAAAAACTCGCCGATGGAAGGCATGAAGCGAAATGGGTGACCATATCCACGGACGAATATGAGAGCATGCTTGCCACTATAGAAACGCTTTCCCACCCGCAAGCCATGAATAAGATAAGGAAGGGAGAAAAGGAAAGGCTAGAAGGAAAACTCAAAAGCCTTGAGCAGTTAAAGAATGAACTGAAAGATTAAAAATCGTCTTTATGCCATATGGCTTCTATTTCTACCTGTTTATCCGTTTCGTTTATTACATAAACGATTCTCCACCGTTTCTCGAATCGCATCTCCCATTTCCCTGCCAGAGGACGCCTTAACGGCTTTCCGTATGCCCTTGGATCCTGTTTCAGCTTTTCCACTTTGTTGAAGAATCTTCTCTGCAATTCCTTGTTGAAAATTATCAAATCATCCTCTGCGGTTGGAGTCATTTTTATGGCATAATTGTCATTATCCATTGTGTTCTTAGGATGCGGGCAGTATTTAAGTTTAACTTGTAGTATTCAAAATCTATAAGCGAAACATGAACGCTCACCCCCAAAAAATCCCCGTATTGCCCCTCCGCTATTATGTTCTCCTGCAGCGACGGGCTCTTCTTGGCGCAGTCATCAGTAATGGCATGCTTGACTTTGAAATTGACGATGCCATTCGGTATCGTAAAAAGGGATTAATTGATGCCGCATAATTAATGCGGGCTTCCGTCCGACAAAGCCGACAAAATAAAGCCTTCCGCGACCCTTGCCCTGAACGCCATGGCCAGGGAACTTGCCAAATCCGACAAAGACGTCATCAATCTTGCCGTCGGAGAGCCGGACTTTCCAACGCCTGAGAATATACGACTTGCGGCCATCTGTGCCATAAACGAGGGCTTTACAAAATACACTCCTGCCGAAGGATGCCCGAACTTCCTGAAGCCATAGCGCAGAAGCTTGTGAAGGATAA
Organism: Candidatus Aenigmatarchaeota archaeon; assembly: GCA_018304585.1. GTDB lineage: Archaea > Aenigmatarchaeota > Aenigmatarchaeia > GW2011-AR5 > GW2011-AR5 > JACQID01. The sequence goes on from JAGVVY010000020.1 coordinate 11,399, forward strand.
TGTCCTGAGATACCGCGCTGATGAGATAATAGTTTCCAACGGCACGAAACACTCTAAATTAGTCGCGTTGCAGGCGGAACTCCTGTTTTTGCCGAAACTTTCGATCTTGACCCGGAAAGCATAGAAAAATCGGTGAGCAAAAACAAAAGCCGTAATAATAAACACGCCTAACAATCCGACAGGCGCGGTATTCCAAAGAAAAAACGGTTAGATTCTGACAGGAAGCCGGAAAAGCTTCGCCGCATTCTTTGCGCATGCCCTGCCGACTTCCGTAATATCCATGCCTTTTATTTCCGCTATCTCGGCCGCCGGGATTTTGATGTTCGTAGGCTCGCCCAAGAGCCTGCCGCTTTCGTCTTTTCCGCCAAACCATGGCGAATCCGTTTCCAGCATGAGATTTTCCATAGGAATATCACGGATGACTCTCTTATGGCTTTTTGAACGTGCTGAAACAGGGCCTACAGAAACCAGCCATCCGCGGTCTTTTATCGCGCTTGCAAATCTGTTCTCGCCCCACATATGAAGCTGCACGCGCTCTGCGTTATGTTTTTCAAGTATCTGCATTGCATCCGCATGCGCGTCGCGGGTGTGGACTATGAGTACTTTATCTAATTCCTTCGCGAACTCTATGGATTTCGCAAAAAGCTCCTTCTGCTTCTCCTGCCAGTAAGGCTCCTTTATCCAGAAATAATCAAGCCCTTGTTCGCCCACGCCCACTATATCTTTTTCATGCTCCCGTATCCATGCGAATGCCTTGTCTATGTCGCTTTGCGCCAAATCCTTGACATATTCCGGATGGACGCCGGCCCCCATAAACATGAATCCCTTGTGCTTGCGCGAAAGCTCAAGGCCTCTTTGGAAGTCCTTTGGGTGCGTGGAAGGGCTTACAACCGCTTTCATTCCTGCATCTTTGCATCTTGCTATGACATCGTCAGCATTCTTCATGAGTTCAAGATGGCAATGCGAGTCTATCATGCTATCACATACAAAGAGATATTTTAATGATGTTGCATTGCCCTTAAAATAACGTTAAGACGGGAATAGAATTACTTCGCCCTGACAAAAACGGCATTGACCGCGCCGTCCTGACTCGGCCTGCTTGTGATTTTTATGAGGCCGATGTCCGAGTCAACTATCGCGCCCTTGCTGAGTATGTTTCTTCTTGAGAACTGCATGTTGGCAACGTTGTCTTTGACCGTGATTATCTTCGCCTTGACGCACTTTCCGTCCTTCATGACATTGGCGCAATCGGAGGAATAGAGAACATTCTTGGAATGCCCGCCGCGGGTGCGTATCTGCACGGCCTTGACTTTTCCAAGCGTGGCGGGATAGAAATCCCTGCCGGCATCCATCCTTCTCTTCTTGCCGTGGCTCTGGATGAGCTTGCCCGAAGGGCCTCTCTTGGATCTTAGTCTCCACTGCGTCATATTATCTTAAGTTCATAGCCAAATTATCTATTTAAACGTATCTGCAAATACAAGTCTTATTCCAAGTTTTGGAGGTTTTGAAATATGGAGAGACCAATAGACGTTCTAAACAACGCAAAAGGAAAAAGAGTTCTTATAAAACTCAAAAACGGCACCGAGATTTCAGGCCAGTTGCAGGCAATGGACCTGCACCTGAACATGTGGCTTGAGAGCGCGGACCAGACTTTCAACGACAAGACGACGAAGCTGGGAACGGTGCTTGTCAGGGGAGACAATATACTCTACGTGTCGCCTGAAAAGAGTGAGTAAAGATGGCAAAAGGAACACCCAGCTTTGGAAAGCACCAGACAATTTCGCACATAAACTGCAAGAGATGCGGTCGCCATAGTTACCACATCAAGATGCAGAAGTGCTCGGCCTGCGGCTATCCAAGGGCAAAGATACGCCAGGAAGCTTGGAGAAGAAAGCTTACCAACAGAAGCGCGAGGAAAGCCGTCAAAGTACTTCACATGAAGCAAAAGACGACCCGCCGCGGAAGGCCGGGAAGTTACCGCTGATTCTCGCATGCGTTTTTATTTTTATCTTTCTAATCTTTGCTATCGGGCCTGTAGCTCAGCCTGGCAGAGCGTGAGAACAACACGCACAGAGAGCACCTGCCTCTTAATTCGGAAGGCGATGCCTCCAAAGAGGTCAGCAGGGAGTCGCGAGTTCAAATCTCGTCGGGCCCATCTGAGATTGATACCTTTAGACATCAACTGTTAGATAAAAATAGCATATGACACATAAAAATACAGAGTCCATTGTTCTTAATGCATTTTTGACAGCAGCCCTGCCGGATACTGCAATTTTGTGACGCAGACTCAGGCATCCACGGAAGTGGCCGACAACATAGCAATCGGCACGAACTCCGTGGACACCGGAACGACCGCCATGGGTCTCGACATTGGCGTTCCGTTCATTAATACCGTGACTTGCACGGTGATTGCGGATTCCGGCCAAAGGAATTTGCTTATCCAGTTCAATTCGGAAACGTCCGATACGGTCACGACGTATGGAGGATCGTATTACACCAAGGCCGTCAACGAATAACGAGATGAAGCGGGGTTGTATAAAATCAATTCACTCAATTCTATTTTGACTGCGCTATTCTTATTGGCGGTCTTGCCAACGGGTGCATATGCGGAAACGACGTTCTTTGATAATGCAGGCGATGCTTTTATTATGGGCAGTTCTCCAGCAGGCGAAGTAATAGGAGGAATAACTGATGGAACGGCAGGCGGAGGAGGTTGTTTATATGAATGGAACTGCACGGGCTGGAGTGAATGTCTTTCGTCTGGGAAACAGACAAGAAACTGCATCAATATCGGCAGTTGCCCTGACATATATAAATCCCCGGAAATAAACCAAAGTTGCACCTACACTCCTCCCGAAATCGTCGAGAAAGAAGATAAATGGCCGAAAAACAAAACCGAAAACGCAAACGGAAAGGAAATCATGGATAACAATCATATATTCCTTTATTTTATGGCAGCCACCATAATTGGCTTCGTTGCACTCTATTTAAAAATAAAATTAAGCGATGTTTATGCGAAAGACGCTACAAAGCTTAAAAAGAAGCGCCTTTATGCATAAAACAACTCATCTTACTTTCTCCCCGTCATTGACTTTCCGCACAGGCGAGAGTATCGCGGCCTCGTCGCCTGCCGCAAGTATCATGCCTTGGGATTCGACGCCGCGGATCGTCGCAGGCTCAAGGTTGGTTATGACAGTGACTTGCCTGCCTTTCAGCTCCTCGGGTTCGTAGAATTTTCTTATGCCTGAAACTATCTGGCGCTTTTCGCTGCCAAGGTTAACGGTAAGTATGTACAGCTTGTCTGCATTCGGATGCGCTTTCACGTCCTCAATCGTGCCGACCGTCAGCTCAATCTTTTGGAATTCCTTCACCGGTATCATGCCGTTTTTCACCTCTATGGTTTCTTTTGCATCGCCCTGCTTTATTTCTTTCGCCGCTTCTTTCTTTTCAGGCGCGTATTCCAGGTTCACAAACAACTTCTCTGCCTTTATTTTTGCGCCCTTCTTCAGGCTGTCTTTGCCCACGTCCGTTATGTCGTGTTTTGCGCCCAGAGCTTGAAGCGCCCTGCCGGCCGCATAAGGCACGAAGGGCTGCAGAAGTATGCATGCGTCCTTGAGGCGATTGGCGGCAAAGAACATGGTCTCTCCGCTTTCAGCGGCATTTTCCCACGGCTTCTTGTGCTGGAAGTATCTGTTAAGCTCGGTACACAGGGACATTATCGCCTCAAGCGATTCGTTGAAGCGGAAGTCCTTCATGTATCTTGCGACATCTTCCGCCTTTTCGGAAAAGAGCTTCTCCAGAGCCCGCTCATCCTTGCCTTTTTTGCCCATGGGCAGGCGGCCGCCGAAGTTCTTCTCCATGAACGACGTCACCCTGTAGAAAAGATTCGAGAAATTCGAGACAAGCTCGGAATTGACGCGCTCAACCATCGCCTTCTCGGAGAAATCGCCGTCATCAAACGGCGGTATTTCCCTGAGCATGAAGTATCTTAGGGTGTCAGCACCGTATTTTTCAGCAAGCATAAACGGATCAACTACGTTGCCCAAACTCTTGCTCATCTTCTGGCCGTTGACGGTTATGTAGCCGTGGACGAACAGCGACTTGGGCAGCGCGAGCCGTGCCGAAAGCAGCATCGCCGGCCAGTAAACGGCGTGGAATCTTATTATTCCCTTTCCTATGACATGCACGTCCGCCGGCCACCATTTGTCGTAGCTCTTCGCATCCTTTCCGTAGCCGACAGCGGTCTGGTAAACGTTCAGGGCGTCAAACCACACGTACATGATCTGCGAAGCGTCGCCGGGCACCGGCACGCCCCAGCCTTTGGCTCTCTTCACAGAGCGGGAAACGCTGAAGTCTTCAAGCCCTGAACGGATAAAGCTCATCACCTCGTTCTTCCTTGATTCGGGCGCTACTCTGAGCTCTCCGCTCCCTATCAGCTTTTCCAGCTTCTTCTGGTATTTTGAAAGCCTGAAAAAATAATTCTCTTCCTCAACGGTCTCGGGCTCCTTCTTGTGCTCCGGGCACAACCCCTTTTCAAGCTCGCTTTCCGCATAGAAGGCTTCGCATCCGACGCAGTAAAGGCCCTTGTATTTCTTCTTGTATATGTCGCCTGCCTTCTCGCACAGGCGCCACATCTCCTGCACGCCCTTGAAATGCTCTTCCGGCACCGAAGAACGCAGGAACTTGTTGTACGAAAGGCCTATCTTGTCCATGAATTGCCTGAACTTTTCCGCGTTCCGTTCGCAGAGCTGCGCAGGCGTTATCCCCTCCTTTTCGGCGGCCTGAACGTTTTTGAGGCTGTTTTCGTCCGAGCCTGTGGCAAGAAAAACCTTGTCGTCGTTAAGCCCGTGCCATCGGGCTATTGCGTCGGTCTGTATGAATTCCAGCGCATGCCCTATGTGCGGCGCCGCGTTCACGTACGGTATTGCCGTGGTTATGTAGAATTTTTTCATGCATGTCACCCGTGAAGAATAGTTAACCGCCGAAGATTTAAAATACAAAGCTTATTCCCGCCTATATGATGGGTAATAGATATTGCCTATCTTCAGGATTCACACATTCCTCGTATTTATGAAACGGGTATTCCGACTGCATTCGCACGCTCCATTCGTGCAAATCCTCTCCAGGAACGCGGAGATTGGCAAAATCCACCGGTTTATAATTGCCCTGCATGGTAAGTTTGCCGTCCGGAAGGAGCACGAGGGATTTCCTGTCTGTTACATGACCGTAAAAAGCGTCAAAATTTCCGTTATATGCAGATACGCCGTCCACTTGCCTGCTCTGCAGCCACAAAACAAAAATTGCGTTTCCTAAGGCGGTGCACTCTCCTATTCCAAATATGGGATTGTAAGACATTGAATTTTACTGTTGCCTGTGTTTTTATTCATTTACGTTATTGATATGTAAATCTGCATAAAATAATTACCAAAAAAATAAATTTTCAGAATCCCTGCTCCTCAACGAACCTTTGCACCGGAACTCTGGATTTTTCCATCTTCTGCCGGTGTTCCTTAAGGAAAGCCGCTATTTTTTCTGTTGCAATCTGCTTCAGCTCTCCTGACAGGAGCTTTCCGTCTTTGTAGTTGTTGTAAATGGCGCTTAGCTTGTCGTCATCCGGCTCAAGAGCGAACTTCAGCATCTGGAAAGACACGTCCACATCCGGATTTCCGCCTTTCTTCCTGTGCTCTTCCAACGAATCCCTTCCGCCTGAGAAGGCGTATTTCATTATCTTTTTCGACGCTTCTTCCGGGCTGTCTGTCAGCGCTATATACGAAGTAGGATCAGACGAAGACATCTTCCCGCCCTTCAGCCCCGGCATGAATTTATGGTATGTTGAACTGAGCTGGATGAAATTGAACCCCTTGATCCTCTGCGACATATCGCGCGCAAGGCGCAGGTGCGGATCCTGGTCGCATCCGACCGGGACGACCACCGGCATGGGCCCTTCAAACTGCGGCAGCTGCGCATGCAGCATATCCGAGGCTTGCAGAAGCGACGATGCCATTTTTCCCGGGCTTATGTCGCCGTATATAGCCTTGAACTCGTTGAAGGTCACGTGCCTTGCAAGCATGTTCGCCAGCGAATAGTAAGCCGAAGCCTTCTTCCCGTCTTTCGAGCGCATGGACTGAAAATAAAAATCGCATTTCCTGAGGTCAAGCCCAAGAGCAGCATAATTCATGAGATATTCCTCGATGGCCGTAGTTCTCAATTGCCCCATGTCGGGAATCCTCGAATTATACGCCTCCACGTCAGCGACTGTAATGTAGACTTTTGCCCCGAGCTTCTGGTAGAATATCATCTGCTCGGCCACCATCTTGTGACCGAAATGGAATTTGCCAGATGGCATGAGCCCCGTCATCATGACGAACGGCTGCTTGTTTTCGACTGCAGTTGCAATTCTTGAAAAATCCCTGTGACCGAATATTATCTTCCTGCGGAAGAGCATATTCTTGTTGAATTGCTCGGGAAGCTTGCCGAACGATTCGAGGCCGAATTCCTTCATGAGCTTGCCGTAATCTATCTTGCTCGGGACTTCCCATGGCGTTATTTTTGAAATCATGTTATCACAAACAGTATCTTTTCGTTAGTTTTTATATCTTCCTTTAAGCGCGTTGTAAAAACAGTCTCTATCGTGGCCTAAAAGATGGGAAGCGCCGGATCTAGTCACATTTCCTGCCTTCAATGCACCAAGTACGGCAATAATATATTTATCGATATATCCAATAGTTATCTCGAAATCTCCGCTGGCGTATAATTTGCATTTGCCACAAATCTGCATCAGCGCTCCTCGCAGTTCGTTATTGATATTCTGGCCTGCCACAAATTGTTTCATGATGATTACCGCTGCAATGAAAATGGTCTACCATCCACCTACCCGACCAGGCCTATCTTCCACGGCATCCCTTTTGTTCATGACATTTCTTGATTCTAGTACATCCAATTGCCTTTCGGTAAAAATTTCAAACTGCCGCTCGCCGAAGCTTGAACTTCTCAAAACACCTACGTAAGGTTCTCCTGTCTCTTTGTCCGGAATAGGCAGGTAATTTTCCATTATGTCAAGACCTCCGTCCATGTAGTGCATTCCGGGAATGTCGCATTTGCGGCCTTGCATCTTTCTGATGCGATCGTCAACAGGTGGCTTTCCTGTTTCCATTATGTATTCAATAGCCTTGGCCCTGATGAGAGGAGACATATAGGTACTATCGTCAAAAACGTCCACGATGACACCCAGAAATGCCATAGCTCGATCGATGCCGGCAGAATCCGGGTCGTAGTTTCCATTCATTCTTCCATCCCCCTTGTTTTTTCCCGACCAATATACTTCATTTCCGGTTTTTCATTGTCCGTTGGCGGACTGTAAAAAAGTCCTATATAGACCTCACTAATAATCTTGCCATAGTCTTCCAGCGATAAAAATACTGGAGAAGATACTCCTGCTATGAACCTTCCGCTCTCTCTAATTTCATATACATACATTTCTATCAACCTCCGTTTCAGCAAAATAAACCTTTCTTCTCCGATCGGAGAAGAAAATGCGGGAAGAAACATAGCCGCGGCTAATGAGGAATTTTACAGCATACTTCACGGCTCTTGCCGAAAGCCGCGTATCAGAAATTATCTTGCTTTGGCATGTCCCAAAGGCAATTGTTGCCGGATATTGATAGAAGTACCTTGTTCTCCGAATCCGTCAATCCAAAGGCGTCCACCCATCTTAATCACTTCTTTACAATGCATGGCAGAACTTAAATACCGGACGATAGGTGCAAAACCGATATTTAAGCATTGGACATGATCGTTTATTATGAAAGTAAAATTTGCTGGCATTGGATTGGAGAAAAAAATTCAGCAGGTATATTGCATGAAGGCCCCAAAAATCGACATAGAAGAAATGAAAAAATGGAAACAGCGCAATTTTGAGGAGCGGATGAAGTTCATAGACGAGTACGTGGAATGGCTCAGAAAGAACAAGATAAGGGAAATAAAGAAGTGATGCCTTTGTTTTGGTCATGTTTATGTTAGTCATCATCTGCGGCCTGCCGGGCACCGGCAAGAGCTTTGTCGCCGAAATCGCAGCTAAGAAGCTCGACGCAGCGCTGCTGAGAACCGATGCGATAAGAAAAACGCTTTTTCCTCGCCCTGCATATACCGAAGAAGAGAAAATGAAAGTATACCAAGAGATGTTTCGCATGGCAACGGAAAAGCTCGCCGAAGGAAACGTGGTGCTTGACGCGGTCTTTCCGCGCGAAAGCCTGCGCAAGCGGGCGCTTTCTTTGACAAAAGACTCTATTATCATACAAACTGTCTGCAGCGAAGATATTGCAAAAAAAAGGCTATCAGAAAAACGGCTGCTGAGTGACGCGGATTATGATGTTTATCTGAAAATAAAGAATGAGTTTGAACCCCTGCAAGAAAAACATTGTGTTATCAATACAGAGGCCGGCAAAGATAAAATAGAGAAGGAAATTCAGAGGCTTCTCGCGTAATTCTCTGCCAATAAGAAGTATTCGGCCGCTTCTTCCGGCTTCTTAGAAAACGCCGCTATCTTTCCTCTTACATATGCCCGGTAACATTTGTAAAAAGTGAGTAATGCTGCAGGAATTTCTTCCTTGCACGAAGAAATGAATATGTCCGCAAGATCCTTTCTCCCATGAAACTCAAGATCCATGGCCATGAAAGCTATATCGGAAACAGGATCGCAGAAAGCTATCCTATCGTTGAATTCTATGGCATCAAATATGTAGGGCGTTCCTTCAACTATGAAGATATTGCCGGAATGCAGGTCGCCATGGCACCGTATGGCTCCTCTTGACTTCAGAAGAATTTCATTGCCATGGATGAATCGCTCGATGCAACTTTTAATATAGCCAAGGCTTTCGGCATTTAATGCATCTTTTGTCTGGAGAAAATTCTCTTCCCAATTGAGCTTTATGTCATTTAAAGAATCTCTCCTATCGCCAATATTTTGCTTATGGAAAGCTGTTATGATGTCTGCTATTTTTTCCATCACTGCCCGGGTTATTTTTCCATCGGCCAGCATGCCTGTCATTATGCAGTTTTCAGGCATCTGCAACATTTTCACAGCATAATCAACGGCGTCGCCTTTTCCTATGCCTTTGCTGCCCACGGGCACGACGTCAAGATATATATCCGAAAACTTCGAGTTGATTTTAAGCTCTTCCTCGCAAAACCGCTTTCTTCTTTCAAGAGTCGAATAATCGAGGAACCCGAAGTTCACGGGCTTCTTCACCTTGTAGGCGTATTTCCCTGTCAGGAAAACCCAGGAAACGTGCGTTTCTACAACCCTGATTTTGGAGACCGGATGAGGATACGCCGTTTCCTTTGAAAGTATAGAAACGATATCGGCCATGCAAAAATACGGCGAAAAAGAAATTAATACATATACAGGATAGTAGTAGGATGAGTTCGATAAAAAACATGTCGCTTGCAGAAGAAGGCAAAAAGAAAATAGCATGGGCAGAATCCAGAATGCCCGTTTTGATGAAAATACAGGCGGATTTTCAGAAAACGCTACCATTCAAGGGCATTAGAATAGGGGCATGCCTTCACGTGACCAAGGAGACGGCCGTGCTGATGAAAACCCTGAAAACAGGAGGTGCAGCCGTGGCTCTGTGCGGTTCAAACCCGCTGTCAACGCAGGACGACGTGGCGGCAGCCCTTGCCGCACAAGGCATAGAAGTCTTCGCCTCGCACGGCATCGATAACGAAGGGTATTATAGGAATCTCAATGCCGTACTGGACACAAAACCGGGCATCACCATGGACGACGGCGCTGATTTGATAACCGAAATACACTCAAAAAGAAAGGAGCTTCTTGGCGTTGTAAAAGGCGGAACGGAGGAGACGACGACGGGCGTGATACGCTTCAGGGCCATGCAAAAGGAAGGCAAGCTCAAATTCCCCGTGATAGCGGTCAATGACGCCCGCTGCAAGAACATGTTTGACAACTATTACGGCACCGGGCAAAGCGCTCTGGACGGCATAATCCGCTCAACCAACATACTTCTCGCCGGCAAGACGCTGGTCGTGGCTGGTTACGGCCACTGCGGAAGCGGTGTCGCTGCAATGGCAAAGGGCATGGGCGCCCACGTCATTGTCACCGAAGTCGATCCTGTCAAGGCACTTGCCGCTTATTACGACGGTCATGGCGTCATGTCCATGGACGACGCCTCGGCGCTTGGCGACGTATTTGTAACGGTCACGGGCTGCAAGGCCGTGATAGTTGAGCGCCATCTGCGTGCCATGAGAGACGGCGCTATAATATCCAATGCCGGCCATTTTGACGTGGAAATAGACGTGAAAAGGCTGAAGGAAATTGCATCTGCCAGAACCCTGAAAGCCGGGCTTGACGAGTTTGTCATTGACGGAAAAAGAATTTACCTGCTCGGCGAGGGCAGGCTTGTGAATCTTGCCTGCGCAGAAGGCCATCCATCTGAAGTAATGGACCAGTCATTCTCATTGCAGGCATTAGCTGCAAAATACATAAATGAAAATAAGCTCGAGGCCGGCGTTCACCGAATACCCAAAGACGTGGACGACATGGTAGCCGCGATGAAGCTTGAGGCGCTTCGCGTAAAGATAGATGCGCTGACGCCCGAGCAGGAAAGATACCTTTCTTCATGGAACGAAGGGACCTGACGTGGACGAAAAAGCGCTTCTTTCCGAAGCGAAGGCTTTCATGGAGGGCGCCGATCCTGCCCATGATTTCTCCCATGTTCTTCGCGTTCTTGCGCTTGCAAAAGCAATATGCAAAAAAGAAAACGCGGATATGGAAATTCTTATTCCGGCAGCAATACTACATGACATAGGCAGGCAGGACAAATCCAGCCTGGAGAAGCGGCGCCTGTCGGCGGATGAAAGCGCTTTGATGGCATCGGAAATACTGAAAAAGCACGGCTTCCCTGAACGTAAAATAGGGAAAATACTTTACAGCATAACGGTTCATGGCTTTTCCAAAGGCGTAACCCCTGAAACGCTTGAAGCCAAAATATTGCAGGATGCCGACAGGCTTGATGCCATCGGCGCGATAGGAATGGCACGATGCTTCGCCGTTGGTGGGCAGTTGAAGAGACAACTCCACCACGCAGAAGACCCGCTTGCAAAAAACAGGGAGCCCGACGACGGCTTGTACTCGGTTGACCACTTTTACAGGAAACTCATGCTCCTAAAGAGCGGGATGCACACCGGCACCGGCAGGCGCCTTGCCGAAAGGCGCCACAAGTTCCTTGAAACTTTTCTGGAACAGCTGGAAACGGACATAAAAGGCCGTTAACGTTTTCTTGCGATAATTTTATAGTTAACCCAGTAAAGATTCCAGATATGATTTACCGGGTTCACATATATAGCAAATGACAGAAGTATCCGGGCAAAATTCTGTCTTTGCTGTACGTAGAGAATGCCTGAAAACTAATGCCATCTACTATAGTTCTCCAAGTACTTGCTTGTTTTCTTGGAGAACTATAACTTCCATTTTTCGCGGATTGTCAAATCATCGCCATTGCGAAAAGGAACACGCCGTAGCACAGAAACAATACCATCCCCTCCCTCATCCTGAAGTGTATGAAATGCGTCATGAAAAGGAACAGCGCGTTGAACCCTATCAGCATGGCGGCTATGGCGGTTTCAGTGCCGGTCAGCGTGACGTGGCCCATGACCGCCACAACCCCCACTATGAAAGTTAGGTTCGTCACAACCGACCCAACCACGTTGCCCATGGCCAGCGCCATGTTGCCTTTTCTCATGGCGCTCACGCTTATGCTGAGCTCGGGCAGCGTCGTTCCCATTGACAGTATCGTCGCGCCAAGCAGGCTTTCCGGCACGCTGAGGCTGCCTGCAAGCGATATTATCGAGTTCGTGACAAAATGTGCGCTTATGACAACGACGAATATTGACGATACCAGATAGGCGGCCGATTTTAAAGCCTGGGCCGAGCGGTAGCCGCCGCTTTTTGCGATGCGAATGCCCTGCCTCATGAAGCCCTCGGAAAATATATAGAAAAGCGACAGGCAAAAAAGCCCGAACATCATGCTTATGCTGCCGGCCATGATCATTATGAGCGCCACGAAAGACGTGGAAAGCACTGCATAGTTTATCTGCCTGCTGTCCGTCTTCCCAAGCTTGAACCCGAAAAGCGCCATGGCGCCAAAAACCAGCGTGAGGTTTGCTATGTTGGCGCCCATAACGTTCCCGACGCTCAGTATGCCCTCCCCTTTTAGCGAGGATATCGCCCCTATCGTCAACTCGGGCAATGAAGTGGAGACGGCGATGAATATAAACCCTATCGCCGCCTGGTCAATGCCGGAAATCTTTGCCAGCTTCTCGGCGTTGATTATCACGGTGTCGCTGAATTTCACCAGAAACGCTATGGACACCGCCAGAATTGCAAGATCTACAAGCATTCGGATAATTGGAGGCGCCGATATATAAAAATAAAATCCTGCATAAAAGACAAGAAAAAGCCGTTGAAAGAACTATTTGAGCACAACTTTCATGAAGTCATGCGCGACTTCCATTCCGTATTTCTTTGCGGCCGCTTCAAGCTCTTTCGGGCTCTGGTACCGTCTGCTTATATGAGTCAGTATCGTCTTCTTGGCGCGCGCTTCCTTTGCCGCCGCCGCGACTTCGTCTATTCTCGCGTGCTTGTAGCCGCTCATGTCGGTGACGTCCTCAAAGAACGTGCAATCGTGAATAAGAAGGTCTGCGTCGGCCGAAAGCGCTGCTATGTTCCTGTTGGGCATAGTGTCCCCCGTATACACGACCTTCTTTCCCGCTATCCTGACGGAAATGTCCTCGATTCCTATCCTCTTTCCCTTGTGGGCTGCGAATCCTTTTTCCTTTATTTCGCCGAAAATCGGGCCTTTTGCAGGCAAGCCCAGCGCCGCGGCTTTTGCCTTATCTATGTTTATGCGGTCATTTTCCACAAAGGCGTAAGCCACTGCCGGTATGCCGTGCTTCATGGGCATGGAAATGACGCGTAACTCCGCGTTCTCAAGCAGCACTTGCGCTTCCCTGCCTTCAAACTCCGCATTGACAGGCACCAAACCAAAATCCTTCGTGCTATAGCCAAGCTCTTCAAGCATCGGCACGAACTTCTCTGCCTCCGGACCGTAAATCTTTAACGGCTTCTTCCTTCCTTCGAGGTTCATTGTTTCTACAAGGCCAAGTATGCCTGCAAAATGATCGGCATGCCAGTGGCTTATGAATATACCTTCTATGGCCATGAAATTCAGGCCCGCAAGAAGCATCTGCCTCTGCGTGCCCTCGCCGCAGTCGAAAAGTACGGAAGCCTCTTCCTGGCTCCTGTAAGTGAGGTGCAGGGCGGCATGGTTCCTGTATTTTGTAGGCACGCCTGCCGTCGTGCCCAAAAATGTTATCTCAATTGCAGTCATAAGAAGGATACTCGGCAGGGAAAGGTTAAATCCGTTTGTCGTGCGCTTCGGCTTTGTTTAATAAACGGGCTCATGCCCAGCCGTTGTGTTTCAGAGAACCAATATCGCAACCTATTGCGTTTCTGCAGATCATTTAAATAAAGGACTGCGCTTCAATGACTTTTCTCCGGCACAACCGATTCGCTCAGAAATTGCGGGCGGTAGGCTGCTTACAATTCATGGAATTGACCTCTATCTTCACGGGCTTTAAAACGGAGAACAGGTTTATCTGCACGGTCGCCGCCGCACCGGGAACCAGCGGGTTCGCCGCAGTAACTTCCACTTTTGTCCTGTGGCCGTTGCTATCGGTATTATCATAAGGAAGCGTCACGGGTATGGCTTCCCTGTTGAAACCTGCGTTCGCATCGCTGAACAGCACTGAGATCGTCAGATTCTGTATGCTTATCGTGCTATCTATATTTCTTATTCTTGCCGTCACATTTTCGCCCACAAAGCTGATCTGCGACACTTCCATGGCATTTACGCAGTCCAGATTACTCAGCCTTGTCTGCGTGAAGGTGGTGGCCCATGCCGCCATGAGGCCTGCTATGCTCATGGTGAACGCTACAAGAAGAACCGACGCTATAAGCGGCGATATGCCCTTGCCGCGTGCCCTGAAACCGCCAATTTTCTGAAGCATATCATTTCCTCACAGGCACTTAGGACGATCATTGAAAACATCTGATATGCCCCCGCAGTTCGTGGTGACCCTCATTTCAAAGAAGGAATTCGGGCATGAACTGATATTAACCGGAACAAACGAAAGCGTGACTATGTTTCCTACGTTAACCCCCGTGACCGGCGTGGAAGTTGATGTAAAGTTGCTGCCT
>JAGVVY010000025.1 GCA_018304585.1 Candidatus Aenigmatarchaeota archaeon
CTGCTATATGTAGAAGACATGGCATTTGCAACAAAACTAATGTCTTCTACTATAGTTCCCAAGGAAGTAATACATGCTCGTTTCCTTGGAGAACTATAAGTCTGAAATCTGCCAACCTGTTGTATTTTGCGCTGTTAAAGCCGCAACAGCCTCTTCAGCGGGGAGATAGCACAAGGAGCGGTTTCTCCTTGATTCCGGCAAATGCTCTACTTCCAGAAAAAGCTGATTGAATTTTCATTAACTTCCTAAAGCCCGCCAATTATTCACAATTTTCACCGTCAGTGGCGGGATTATTTACACAAAGCCGCTGAACGCCAAAAACTCAAGCCGCTGCCTGCGCTCCCAAAAGGGCGAGTACGGCCGCTCCTGCTATGACGAAGGCTATGACAACGGCAATGAATACGGGAACCAATATCACTGCAGCAGCTCTTGCCGTGCTCATGTTCTGGAGTACTGAAATGCCCTTTACAGTAAGATATAAGCTGTAAAGGCTTGCCAGGATGCCTGCATAGGGCACCCAGCTGAAAAGATTCGCTGCAGTACCGCCGTAGGCGGCTGCCTTATAGCTTTGCTGGTAACCGTTCCTGCCTCCAAACAGATATACGAATATGTGCATTACAGCCACACTAACAAAGGAGAATACGATTCCCAATACCCAAAGTATAACATAGGCCGCAGCTCCCAAGCTTCCTGCGAACATCTGATACGGCACTGACGGCATCATGCCGGCTGCAAAATTAATCAATGCGATTGAAGCAATGGCATTGACAAGCGTTGTAACGGCGTAATATTTTACAGGCTCTCCATACCCCTCTTCTTTCTTGACGGAAGCGAAAAATTTGTCCGGCGTGGTAAGAACTGACTTGATTTTGTCTATCAGGCCGAGAGTTGCCATTCTACTTCAATGTTTGAAGATATATAAATTCTTTTCCATACCGGAACGTTTAAATCAATCGGGATACATATATACAGTAATGGATGATATTAACGCACTCATAAGACTGTATTCTCTCGCAAATGCCGTCGAACATGAAGGCCAGGCATCTCCGAAAAGCGTCTTAGGCAAGCTGCTGGCTGAAAGGCCCGAGCTTCGCGCGAGCGTGCAGCAGATAAGCAGCATGATTGACGAAGAAGTGCGGAAAATAAACAAGATGCCTATAGAAAAGCAGAAGGAAGAGCTCGACCAGATGGATTACCAGAAGGAAGAGAAGAAAGAGGAGAAGAAGGAGCTGCCTGAGCTTGACGTGGGCAGGAACGGCCTTGTAGTCAGGTTCGCCCCTAATCCTGACGGGGCACTGCACCTTGGGAACGCGAGGCCCGCTATAATATGCCATGAATATGCCAAGCGGTACAAGGGAAAATTCATACTGCGTTTTGACGACACGGATCCCAAGATAAAAGTCCCTGAAAAGCGGTATTACGAATGGATACGCGAGGATCTCAAATGGCTGGGCATAACGCCTGACAAGGAAGTCATTTCCTCGTCGCGCCTTGCAATTTACAATACCCATGCGACAAAGCTTGTGGAAACGGACGCGGCTTACATATGCACGTGCGGTGAAGGCTGGAAGAAGTACCGCGACAATGCCAAGCCCTGCCCGTGCCGTTCGCTGGACAAGAAAGAAAACATGAAACGCTGGAAAATGATGGTTTCGCATAAATACAAGGAAGGCGATGCGGTTCTGCGCGTTAAAACGGAAGTTGATGCCAAGAATCCTGCTACAAGAGACTGGCCTGCAATGCGCATAGTGGACAAGCCCAATCATCCCATGAAGAAAACGCACCTCTGGCCGCTGTACAATTTTGCTTCTGCGATAGACGATCATCTTCTTGGGATCACGCACATATTCCGCGGCCAGGAGCATTCGACGAACGAAGTGAAGCAGCGTTATCTTTACGAGCACCTTGGCTGGAAATATCCGGAAACCATAATACTCGGCCGGTTCTCGCTGTCCGACATGATGCTCAGCAAGAGCTCGATACGCGAGGGCATAGAGAAGGGCGATTTCCGCGAATGGGACGACCCGGGCCTTGGCACGCTTCGCGCGCTGCGCAGGCGCGGCTTCGTGCCCGAGGCGATACGCAAGATAGTCGTGGAAGTGGGATCGAGGCCGAACGACATAACGATATCGTTCGAGAACCTGGCCGCTTACAACAGGAAGATAATCGATGCGAGCGCCAAGAGATACTTCTTTGTCGCGGAGCCGAAGATGATACTTCTGAAAAACGCAAAGAAGGGCGTGGTAAAGGCAAAGGTGCATCCTGCCGGCGAAAAGACGAGAAGCATAGCAGTCGGCGACAGGATTTACATAGAGAAAGACGATTACGACAAGTACAAGGGGCTGGAAATAAGGCTGAAGGATTTCTGCAACGTGAAGCTGGGCGACACCGCCGAAGTCACCGGCTACGAGATGAAGCCGACTCCCAAGATACACTGGGTTCCGGAGAAGCATATCGTGGTGCGCGTGCTGATGCCGGGTGGCGAGACGTTAACGGGGGTGGGCGAGCCCAATATACTCAGGGCGAAGAAGGGCGAGGTCGTGCAATTCGAGCGGTTCGGGTTCGTCCGCATAGAGAGCAAGGAAAAGAGCAGCGTAGGGGCAATATTTTCCCATTCTTAATTCCGCCGTATTGATGCGTCAAATCCCGATTAAAAATCTTCGTGCGTTAGTGCTCTTATGAGAGAACTGAATTTTGGACTCGTCGCGTCAAGGACGCGCAGGACATTTCCTTTCGGGAAAAAGTCACGGAAAGAGTTTATATGCACGACGATGAAGATGTCTTTGTCGGGCTCGTGGGAAAAGAGAAAGGCAACCGGACGCTAACAAGTTATACTGTTATTGCCAAGACTGCTGAAGACGAATATCTAAATCTTGTCAGGGCTCGGATGATATGCCCCTTTGAACCGCTATATGCGAAGGCTATTCAGGACATGGATCCGCGAGAAAGATGCATTATGGCAATGAATCCCCATATAGCAACTGAAACCAAGAAAAGTTTTTTCATGATTTTTTGCAGAAGAATTGTTACACCAAAGATGTAGCCGAGGGCGCCGAACCTTCCGGGCGATATTATACGTCTATCACGTACAACAGTAGAGGAAAAGAAGCGTGTTTCTGGGATGCATTCGATGCAGAAAAATTCAGAGAAAATAAATCCCGTCTTCGTTCCAGTTTTGAATCGTACTGGCAAAAGCTTTCCCGTTAACGTTATTTTGAAAAATCAAAACGCATTTAAGCATTTCCCAAGTAAATTCAGTGAATGGGGAAAATCGGCAGCCTTCTGGCTTTCATGTACAAGACGTTCATGCCGCTGGCGATGATGTTCTACGTTCTTCTTGTATTGCTGACGCCGCTTAACTTTGAGCCGCTTTGGTTTATGCTGGCGTTTTTCGTTGATATATTCAACGAGATAAGGGAATGAATTTGTTCAAGCGTTATCGGACCCTCCCGCAAAAGCTTGTCATTTTCGACGTCGTATATCGTTGACGGTCTTCTTTTCGGCAGGTTTCCGGCATCAACTATTGCATCCACTTTTCCGTCAAATGCTTCCATGACGCCGCTTATGCTGTAAAGCGGCTCATTCCCGGACACGTTCGCCGATGTCGCAGTGATCGGTCTTTTAAGTGCCGCCGAAAGCTTGCGCGCAAAGCCGTGACCAGGAACACGAAATGCGATTGTGCCTGCGCCGTTTGTCGGAACGACAAGTGTCAGGGGCCCGGGCATGAATTGCTTGCATAATAGCTGCGTTTCATGGGTTATCTTGGCATATCTTTTGATCATTGCAACACGCGAAACTATGCCAGAAAGCGGTTTGTCCCGATCACGCTCCTTTATATCATATATCTTTTCTTTTGCGTCTTCATTTGAAAAATCGGCGCCTATTCCATAGCTTGTTTCTGTAGGGTATATTATGATGCCGCCTTTTTTGAGTATTGCAGTCGCTTCTTTTAGTGAGGATTTCTTCTTGGCATTTAATATAATACTTTTCATATATATCGGACCTTTGCAAGCGCTTCTGCCATGGATTCCTGTGACGTGGCGTTTGGTTGGATGTCAACGTTTTGTCCGGTTACCGATTGATAACCCAGTGCATACGCCCTTGCTGTGGCTGCGACAAGCTCATCGGACAGTTCAGGTGGCTGTCCGTTTCCTTGCCAGCCGGTTTCCGAAAGCTGGCGGGACCTCAAATACTGCTTGTCCCGCCAGAACTGGCCCCAATATTCCCGAGGGGCGTTGCTGTTGAGCAATTCGTAATAATCGTGATCGGTCATCATTCGTACGGAATCCGGCGTGAGGACTTCGTCTATTAGAGTTGGTTTTCCTTCGTCATCTACACCTATTTCCATCTTTCCGTCTGCAAGAACGCCTCCGTGGCCCTCGATTATGGCAGAGCAGTCTTTGAATGCTTCGTGACAGAGTTCATATGCAACGGCGGCATTGGGATGGCCCCCCATCAGGCGGTCAAATTCTTCAACCGTTTCTATGGTTATGTCATGCCCTTTTGTGGCTTTTGTCGTGGGAGTGAATATCGGCTCCTGCAGGAGTTCATTCTCCCGCATGCCGTCGGCAAGGACATAGCCGTAAAAGTCTCTTTTACCGTTTTTATACTGCTGCCATGCGCTGCCTGTAAGCGCGTTTCTTATTATGAATTCTACCGGATACGGATCGCATTTTTTCACGATAATAATGCGCGGATGCGGCTGCGAAATAAAATGCGTGGGGTACTGTTTCAATTGCTGGAATGCGTACGCCGTACATCCCGTGAGCATGGCGCCTTTTTCAGGAATTTCTCTTGGAAGGACGGAATCACTCGCGGAAATCCTGTCCGTAGCGACCATTGCGAGCATGCCGCCGAGATCGTATATGTCCCTGGTCTTCCCGCGGCGTACGCCGGGCATAAGATATGTTTCTCTGACGGTAGGCAGGCTTAGAACCTTATTATAAGGCAAAGAAAGCAACGTTGTCATGCTATCAATATGCAA
Organism: Candidatus Aenigmatarchaeota archaeon; assembly: GCA_018304585.1. Classification (GTDB taxonomy): domain Archaea; phylum Aenigmatarchaeota; class Aenigmatarchaeia; order GW2011-AR5; family GW2011-AR5; genus JACQID01. The sequence goes on from JAGVVY010000025.1 coordinate 4,985, forward strand.
CAAAAGTTAAAAAATGCAATACGATGCTTATACGATTGGGCACGGTTTAAGCATACGGGCAAGATATTTATTTTTCTCACGGATATAACGATATGGCAGTTTATGGCTTTGGCGGCTCCGCGACCGTAGGCGTAGTGGGGGGCGGGCAACTGGGCGCCATGCTTGCCGAGGAATCCGGGAAGGCGGGTTTGCCCCATGAATTTCTTTTTCTTGATCCCATGCCCGGCTGCCCTGCAAGCGGATACGGCAGGCAGATAGTAGCCGAGCTCTATGATGCGCGGGCGATAGCGGAACTGGGAAGGCAATGCCGCATCCTTACCTGCGAGATAGAGCACGTCTCGGTGGAAGGGCTGAGAGCGGCGGAAAGGAACGGAATCCCCGTATATCCTTCTGCGAAGACGCTGGAAATAATACAGGACAAGCGGAGGCAATACGAGTTCCTGGAGAGCGGCGGCCTTCCTGTGCCGGACTTTCTGCTTCCTGAAAGGGAAGAAGACCTTATTCTTATCGGGAGAGATTTGGGCTATCCGTTCATGTTAAAAGCCGCAACAGGCGGATACGATGGCAGGGGCAATTACCCGGTGAAAAACGAGGCGGATGCAAAGAACGCATGGCAATATTTTGTCGGAAGGGGAACGGTTGCCCAGAAATGGGTGCCTTTCAAGAAGGAGGTTTCGTTCATCGCCGCGAGGGATTGGAGCGGCAATATTGCAAGTTATCCTGTAAGGGAGAATCATCACAAGGACAGCATACTAATTTATTCCGTGGTTCCCGCGATGATAAGCGCTTCTGTTGCGAAGGATGCCGAAGATATAGGTTATGCGGCGGCGCAAATGCTTGGCGATGCTGGAATCGTCTGCGTCGAGATGTTCGTGCTGCCTGACGGGAAGGTATACGTAAACGAGATCGCGCCGCGCGTGCATAATTCCGGGCATGATACGATGGATTCCTGCAGGACGTCGCAATTTGAGCAGCATATTCGTGCCATAACGGGCATGCCGCTCGGAAGCACTGAAATGCCGCACCCTGCGGCGGTCATGCACAATATCCTCGGCGATCCCGGCTATTCAGGCGGATACGTTATGGCAATCCCCGATTGTCTTGGCGAAACAGGAGTCCGCGTTCATATGTACGGCAAACGGGAGGTGCGGCCGGGAAGAAAAATGGGGCATCTTGCTGTAGTAGGGAATAACCCGGAAGAACTTGTCAGGAAGTCACAGGAAGCCAGAAGGACGATAAGGTTTGTTCCCGCCGGAAGCGCAGCAAGGCGATGAATAGCCGGATAGTTTATCAAGACTTGAGATTGGAGTTAACCAGATGAAGAAGGATTTTTACCGGCTTCATGGCGCAGGGCTTTGTTTAAAGCGTGAATTCCACCGGTCTCGGACCGGTGGTGGGGTACGGGGGTGGAACCCCGTCGTTCTAATTCATTGAAGAACAAAAAGGATGGGGAGCGAAATCGCCCTGCCATCGTTAATGCCAATTAGATGTAGGCAGGGCGAAGGGAAAATGTGGAGTTTGTTAGAGGTAGCTCTAGTTTTGCAAGGTTGAAAGTGCACGCGACTTTCAAGGTTAAGTACTGCCATCGCATCTTTGCATGGGCAGCGCTCCGCGATGAGTGCAGGTAGCTTTTCTATGAGGTGGCGAAAAAGCAAGGAGTTGTCATAGAGGAAATGGGTTTTGACGAAGACCATGTTCACATGGTGTGGGCGGTGCGCGTGACGCACAGGCTCGACGAGCTTGCAAAGGTCTTCAAGGGCACAACGGGAAGGAAGCTCCTTGCCCTTCACCCTTT
>JAGVVY010000027.1 GCA_018304585.1 Candidatus Aenigmatarchaeota archaeon
ATATTGCAAGAAGGCTGCCGGCCTCTATGTTCTGCGACCTGCCGCGTATTTTCCCGCATCCGCCGTCGGTGACTGCAAGTATAAATTTATTTCTTGTCTCGAATTGCGACATTTTCATGGCAAAGGAGTTTCCAGCCGTGGCCTCGATGTATTTCAGCTGGTCACCCGCGTACATGAGCGCCAATACGGGATTCCCTGATATGGACGTATCCCCAAGGCACGCGTAACGCCTATAAAGATCTGGCGGATTGTAGAAGCCTGCGCCTTTCCCGTCAACATCAACCGCGTCTCCGCCGTTTCCATTAAGGTTTGTTTCTATTGAAAATGTCACCGTATCTGCGCATTTTGCCCCCATATCCGCGGTTATGCTGATGGTAGACGAGTTCTTGTTCCTGTAGAACAAATCCCCAAGGGGCCCCCCTTTCACCTTTAGAGTGCCTGACGCATAAGTGCAATCCGGGGTGAAGGATGCCGAGCAGTTGCCGTTGGAGTCTGTCGTGCATGAATGGCCGCCGTCCCAAATTCCTGTCGATTTTTCCACCCATATGGTCCCGGAAACTCCTGACGGAAACGCGCGCATGCCCTCGTCAAAGAGATTGACGGTCAGGTTTGCGGAAGAAGACAAGGAAACCGAAGCCCCCTCGCCCTGGGTCATTCTGAGGGTTAGGTTCTTCGTTGTGGCGCATATCTTGGTCGCGTAAGCGGTGCAGTTGCCTACGTGTGCGTTGGTGTCTCCTGATATCGAGGCGACGCAGGTGTCGTAAGCGTCGCATGACGGGCCGTAACCCATGGACACGTTAGCGGTATAGCTAAGGCAGACGTTGGTGCCGTAATTGCTCTGGTTGTTGAGTTCTGCATGGGCGTTTGTCGCGTCCGAGAGCCTGAAAAGTGTCACGTTTCTTTCGTGGCCGACAGAGCAGCTTGTGCCTAGCACCCCTGAATACTGCTCGGTGCAGCAAACAACGTTTGGATAAGACCCGGACGAATCGCCGTGCGAATTGGAAGCGTTTGAAAGGCCCGCCACAACCGTGCCGGCGCAGCTGCCGGTATTGACGACCGTACATGAAAGCTCGGCATGGGAGAACGCCAGAAAAAACAAGAAGGCTAACACGGCCTTCAAAGCACTAAAACTCATGGCGTTGTTCGGGAAAACGATGGTTTTCATCAAACGTATATGTCGTTTATTCTATATATTCGTTCAAAATTGCGTCACGCGCCGGACCTGCATCCGGTCTGCTGCTCCATAAATTCCGGCGTCTGGACGCCTTCATGATTTTCCGTTCCTATACGGATTGCAGGCACACTCGCTATTCCGGCATGCCGGCATATTTCTGCGTTCTGCGAGCAGTCGAAAAATATTTTCGATGAAAAACTGCTTATGCCAAGCGCCTGCAATTGAAGCAGCGAATTGCCGTCTCCGCCCGCCCCGAATATCACCACTTTCGCATCCGCAAGGCATTGGGTGTAGATTTTCTCTGCCGCCAGGTTTTTTTTCAGGTCTTCCAGTACGGCCATACCGCCGGTCGCCAATACGTATTTCGCGTCCTTGGTAACGTAAACATCCTGAAGAGCCGCCCTTCCCTGATCGTCGGCAAAGCTCAGCGTAACCTTATAGAGCCCGCTTACTTCCTCGGTCTTTAATATCTCTGCGCCGCCCGTCCTTATGTCATACAGCTTCTTCGCTTCCAGGGCGGCCTGAGGGCGGGAAGCTTGCGCGAATCCTGATACAACGACCGCAGAAAGCGCAATTATCAGGATTATGTAAAGAATTTCCCTTTTCTGAATGATTGGCTTCAGATGTTCCATCTTAATAGGCATATCCAAAACTTAAGTGCTTATAGTTTTCCAAGGAAACGAGCAAGGTTTACTTCCTTGGGAACTATATGTTAACCCAGTAAATCATATCCGGAATCTTTACTGGGTTAACTATACGCCCGCCTGGCGTTCCTCAGGGAAGAAAGCGCGTCTATGGCAATTCTGCTGCCAATCTCGATTGCCGTGCGGTTCACGGTCAGGTTAGTGGCCGACAAAGTGAGGTTCCCGTTTCCTCTGACGGTAAGATTCAGCACGGCATTCAGCAGATTTTCGCCTGCTACGTTGCAGCTTGCGCTTACATCCCATATTTTAGCAGGAGCCATGGGAAACCCGCAGGAATAAAGCTGCCGGATTTCATAGCCTGTCAGCATCGCAGAATATATTCTTGCCTCGTCTATCGTGCCGTTGAAGCTTGAAGCCTTCGTTCCGCCGGCATAGGCTTGCACCGGAAACGTGAACAAGCTCCTGTCATCCGTTGAATTGACCTCAGTTCCATCCGCAAACAATGCCGCCCTTGTACCGTTATAAACGCCTGCAACATGGTGCCAGCCGCTCCATGCCGATACGTTATATTTCAGCCAGGAATCGCCGGTGTCAAATATCAGATGCCCGGCCTGCATTCTTAAACCGGCAGTACCGTTATATGTTGCATTAACTTCCTCTTCCGAAAGCGCGCGGTTGTATATGCGAACGTCGTCAATCTTGCCGTTCCAGTCGTTCGCCTGGTTCGTTCCTATCTCGAAATTGATGCCTGCCAGATTTGCCGTGGTTGCCGGCACAGGCCTTCCGTCTATGAACGTAAGCGGGCGCTGGATGCCGTTCACATACATTTTCAGCCTGTTTGCATCACCTGTGGCCGTGCCGTCGAAAACGACGGCATAATGGTACCATACGCCGGAGGAGATTATGGAATTGTCGAATTTCGCGTTGATATTAGGGGCTCCTGTTGCGAAATCCACGTAATCAAACCCGTCGTTCCATGGCGTCAGGTCGATCTTGTTCACGTCACTTGCGCGCTTTGCCCATATCGTGCCTTGCGTGTTTGCGGTGGTCTGCAACGCCCATGCAGCCACGGTAAACGCACTGGCACTGTTGAGCTGGGTGACGTCCTTAGTCGATATGTTCTGGTCAGTTCCGCTGAAGCTGTAAGCCTTGGCGCTCTGCCCCATCCTGTCCGCGGTCGCGGTCGCGCCTTTCACCGTCCCGTCATAGCCGCTGCCGCTCTTGTCAAGGACGTTGCCGTTGAAGTCCCACCAGCCTACCAAGCCCTTGGTAACAGTAGGATTGCCGATCATAGGCTGATCGTTGGCCGAGGTGACATTAGCGGCATTTGTCCAGAGGCTCATGGAGCCGTTGGTCTCATTGAAAGAGGCAGCAGAAAAAGAGATATAATCGTCAATCCCGTCGAAATGCATCCCTTTTGAATACGGCGTCCATCTTATGTTGTTCTCGTCAAAAACGCGGTATCCTGAACTTTCGTCAAAGTCCCAGGAACTCACGAGGCCGGAAATCGCCGGCGGCCGCTCCGATAGCATGGTCTCGTTGATTTCTTCGCCCGTCAGCGCCCGGTTGAAGACGCGTACGGCGTCGATTGTGCCGTTGTAAAAATTAACTCCTTGCCTCTGACCGAGATAAACGTTTTGAGACCCGTCGGCTCCGAACATCCCACTCTGACTCTTTCCGCCTGCTTGATTGTCTATTTTTCCGTCTACGTATAGTGTATACGTACTGCCGTTTACCACTACCCCGATGTGATGCCATGCGCCGTCGTTGACAGGAGTTGTGCCGTTTATAGCGTTTACTTCGTTTGTAGAAGGCCCGTGCGTTTCAAACACCACAACGCCGTTGGGAGCGGGATTGGCATTCTGCCGCCCGATTCCAAAAAGCGTGTCAAGATTATTCCATCCGGTTCCATCCTGACTCATTATCGTGCCGTTGTTAGAGGATGTCTTTATCCAAGCAGAAATCGTTCCGTCCGTCATTTTCGCCGGAATAAATGCGGTCAGATTGACGTAATCGTCCACTCCGTCAAAGGTCAGGGCATTGCCGTATTTGCTCCCGTCCGGATTGTCGCCGTATGCGATATGATGCGTGTCGAATGCCGTGGCGCCCGCGCCTTCGTCCATGCGCCAGTAATTGAGAAGGCCACGGCGCACCACATCGTTGTTCATCGTCTGGTTAATCTCCGTGCCGTTGAGGACGCGTTGATAGACTCTGAACTCGTCTATGGTTCCGTTGAAATCCCGCGGCGCCGGGCTGGCGGCAATATTGCCGTCTCTTGTGCTTGCGCCTATTGTGCGGAAGTTGAACGGTATGGTAGCGGGATTGAAGCTTGGATGAGTTGTCGTGTTTTTTAATGTCCCATCAACGAATAGCCGCGAAGTTTTAGCGTTTTCATCAAACGTCAGCGCGACGTGATGCCAGATACCATCCCGCAAATCGTCCTGCGTGATGTTCGTCAATTGCACGTTGCTCCCGTCCCGAATGAAGCCTACCAAACGCCCTTGGCTATTAATAAACGCCCCGAATGTGGGAGTGGAGTTGTCTTCCAAAAATAGGTTGTCCACGTTTGAATCGTTGTTAAGGTTTATCCATGCCGCTACAGTCAGGTTCCTGCTTCTCAATTCTATGGGCGATATTGCTATGTTATCGCTGTTGCCGTGGAAGCTCAGAGCATTGCCGTATCTGCCCGAAGCATTCCACGTTGCCCCGCTAATCGTGCCGTTATTGAGCACTTCGCCAACATAATCGCCGTCATTGAACGCGCCGCCGGAGAACGTGCCGTTGTTGCCGAAGGTCGAGAAGTCCGTAACTGCCGTCCTGTTGACGGCGGAGAAGTTGATGTAAAGCTTCAGCGACAGGTTTGACGGCCCCAGGCTCTCGGAAAAGAAAGACGCGCCAGAAACGGAAATCGCCAGAAGTGAAACGAATGCCATAAAAATGCGGATTTGCTTTTTCATGCCGATGCGCCGTCCTGGACTTAGCCTTCTATTATGAGATGCGTGCCGTTATGGTATATCCTGCCTGACGTTCCTGTGGTCTGGTTTATCACCGTGACCGTGCCGTTGATCGAGAGCTTTTCCGGCTGCGTGACAGTGCCTATGCCTACGTCGCCCGAAGGATTCACATATAATCTTGTCGTCCCGTTCATCTGGATGGCAAGGTCTGACGGAGTCAGGCTGCCTACGGCAAATCCGTAGAACGCGCCTCCGGCTGCTGTATTATTGATCGTGAATACCGGCGACGGGCTGCCTATCTGCAGTATGCTTGTAATGTTCGGGCTGCCTATTCCTACAAATCCCGAGGGAGTCGTGTGCAGGGTATTGTTTATCGACACCGGGCCGTTGGAAAGTATGCCGCCCGGCCCTACGTTGATTCCATTCCGTACATATAGGCTATTGCCTATGTCTGCGTTATCCGTAACGCTTATGGTACCTGCCGACAGAGAACCTATGCTCGCGGACGTTACGTCAAACCCTCCCAAGTCAACAACGGTCAATGAATCTGCCGAACTCACGGCGACGTATGCGTATCTGCCGGCTATGAACACGGTTTCAGCGAAATCCAATCTTGTGTCCTTGCCCGTCGTGGCTATCACAAAAGGGCTGGCGGGGATGGACACGTCAACAACTATAAGGGCGTCATCCTGTTCTGAAGTAATGTAAGCATATCTCCCCGAAGCCTGGACTGAATACGGGCTGTTTATTCTCGGGTCTGTAATGCTTCCGACGATTCTGGGCGCCGACGGGTCGGAGATGTTGATTATGCTCAATGAGTTGTTTGTCTGCGAGGCGGCGTATCCGTATCCGCCGGATATGTAAACTGAAATCGCCCCGTCTAACCTTCGGTCGCTTCCTGTATTCCCGGTTATAGAAGGCGACGAGGGATTTGATACGTCTACGATTGTAATGCTGTTGTTAATAGGCCCCGCCACATAGGCGTATTTGCCTGAAACGTATACGGAACGCGCCCCGTCCATTCGCCTGTCAGTCACGCTGCCGGCTATTGCAGGAAATGCAGGAGCCGAAACGTCAATAACCGTCAGAGAATCGTTGCCGGATGATGCTACATAGGCGTATTTGCCTGAAACGTATACCGAATATGCGCTGTCAAGCTTGCTGCTGCTGACGCTTCCGATTATTGCAGGAGAGGCCGGGTTTGAAACGTCAACTACGGTCAGCCTGTCGCCTGACACGGAAGTCACGTATGCGTACCTGCCTGAAACGTATACGGAACTCGCCTGAACCAAAAAAGTAGCGTCTTGAACGCTCCCTGCTATTGCCGGGGACGACGGGCTTGATATATCAACTACGGCAAGGGCATTCGCGCTCGAAGACGCCACGTATGCGTACCTGCCTGAAACGTATACTCCGATCGCTGAATTGAGCAAAGTGCCGTCAGTGACGTTTCCTGCCACGCTCAGCGTCACGTTTGACGTTATATTCTGGACAACCGCCCCGTTTGACACGAACACCGAGCCATTGACGTGCAGAGGGGCTGACGGCGATGAAACGCCTATTCCCACGCGACCGGTGAGCGAGTTCACGACGAAAGCCGTGTTATTGACGGAAAAGTTGCCGAGTATCGTGACGTTTGCCCACCCTTCCGGAGGAATCGATGAAGAAATTTGTCCCTGCCGTGGTGCTGGGCGTTACGTTAAGCGTTCCGTTTATCGAATAGTTTTCCGGGAACCTGCCTGCAATTATCTGGTCCGCTGTATGGTAAACGCTGAGATTATTCGGAGGGGCTGCAAGAGAAGCGGAAAGGGCCAGTAAAACTATGAGAAAACCTATTATGGAAAATCTTGGAAGCATGATGACCCTTCCATATATCTGGCGCCCGGCTTATATATTTCTTTCCTTCACTTCTTCTTCACGTTCCTGGCCTGGAACACAATGAAATCCGAGCCGGAATGCAATGTATAATACGCGTCGTATTCATAGGTGCCGTTCATGTACACGTGCACGGAGCAGGACGGAAGGTTCGTGCCCGTTCTCAGAATTTCCGTGTAGCCCGTGCCGTTGACGCTCGCCGCGCTGGCATCCATTTCTATGGCGGAGTCGGCTATGATTATGTCGGTATCGGGCTTTATCAGCACGGCCTTGACTATCCTGCTTGTATTAAGCGCCGCTTGCGATGCAGGCGAGCCGATTTTGCCGAACGTGGCCTTGACAAGGCCGTTCTCCATCACAAGGTCGCCCGAATCGCTGCATTTCACGTCCGAGCCCGATATTTTCTTCAGGTTGCCTTCGGTTATGACAGAATAATAATCCATCAGCCCCTTTGACAGGACTTCCGTTGCGAGCGAGTCTTCCTCCGGGATCAGGTCTATTATGCTCTGCGGCTTTATCGTTACCTGCCTTTTGGCGCCGGCGCCTTCGGATATGACCTGTCTTATGGCGCCGTCAAGCGTCTTCATCGTGCTCTCCGCGTCCGATGCGCGGGCGGCCGAGGTCCCTGCGGATACTATGCCGTCCGCGGCGTTCAGCACAAGCGCGGCGCCTATGATGAATATCACCACGACAGCCGCGAATGAAACTAAAGTACTCATTTCACCAGCTCCTGTTGTAGGTCTCCTTGCGCCTTGCGAATCCCTCGGCGCTTTCGGCCTTTATGTCAAAGATTGCCGCTACCGAGCTTAAAGCCGATGCGTTCAGCGTCATCCGCTCAGCCTTCGAGCCTTCATTGTCCGTATAATTCAGGGTTATGTTTATCAGCACGTTGGATGACCTTGAGAATTCCCTCGTGACGTTCGTCCTGTCCTGCACGACGCCTATGAAGAAGCTCGACGGCGTGGAATCCGTGGCGTATATCGTGAGGTTCACAAGGCCGTCGAGATAATTGCCCGTTGTCACGGAAAATTTCTGCGACGTGCCGTTGGAAAACGCGAAGGCGTACAGCACCCTGGCCCCGGCGTCGTCCCTCGCCATGTCCGAGAAATTCGAGAGGTACACCATGGCACTGCCGTTCACGTCGCCCTTCATGGTAGCCACGCCGGCTATGTTCTTGTATTCCCTCATGAGGTTTTCCGCCGTCCTGTGCACGGCAACGCTTTCGAGGTTCGTCTTTTCCTGTCCGGTACCGTACACGGAAAGGAGCCCGGAAAGCGAGAAGAGCAGCATGACGAGTATTATTCCCGCCACTATGAACATCTGCCCTTTTGGCCGCATTATGCATCCGTCCATGATGGAATACCCTGGTTTAGTATCTTTGAAAAAAACAACCTTTGGCCGCATTATGCATCCGTCCATGCCCACGCCTTCACCTTCTTGCCGATAAAATCGCCCCTGTACGTTGCGACGTAATAGTTGACGGAAACCACGCTCCTGTTGCCCGGGACG
>JAGVVY010000004.1 GCA_018304585.1 Candidatus Aenigmatarchaeota archaeon
CGAGTTTGTCGCAGACGAAGATTTCAAGGAGGGCGATTAAAAATGGGCGGAAATACTACAGACAAGGAACTGATGAAAAACGGCCTCCGTCTTGACGGCCGAAAGGCGGACCAGCTGCGGCCTATTGAAGCCAGGGTCGGAGTACTCAAGAACGCGGACGGCTCCGCTATGTTTAGGATAGGCAACACCTGCGCGATAGCCGGCGTTTACGGGCCGCGCGTAGTGCACCCCAAGCACGAAGAAGAGGCCGAGCGCGCCGTGCTGCGCACAAGATACAACATGGCGGCTTTCGCGACTAAGGAGCGAAGCAGGCCGGGGCCCAGCAGGAGAAGCGTCGAGATATCCATGGTGACAAGGCAGGCGCTTTCGTCCGTGCTGTTCCTGGACGAATTCCCAAAGACAGCTATAGACGTCTTCATAGAAGTTCTGGAAGCGGACGCCTCCACAAGATGCGCGGGAATAAATGCGGCCTCGTTGGCACTGGCCGACGCAGGCATACCGATGAGGGATCTTGTGGCATCCTGCTCCGCCGGCAAGATACAGGGCCACACGGTGCTGGATATAGCAGGCGAAGAGGACACATCAGGCGAATTGGACCTGCCGGTGGCTTACTACCCCAAGAAGAACCAGATAACCCTGCTCCAGATGGACGGGCTTACAAGCAAAGACGAATTCAGGAAGATAGTAGACCTTGCCGTGAAGGGCTGCAAGGAGGGCAGTTTGACGAGATGCGAAAGATAAGCATTGAAACGGGCATAGTCTCGTCCGCCGAAGGCTCGGCCCGCGTCAGGATAGGAGACACGGAAGTCGTGGCAGGCGTAAAGATGGCGGTGGGCACGCCGTTCCCTGACACGCCCGAAGAGGGGGTGCTGATAGTGTCGGGAGAGTTCATCCCGTTCGCGGACCCGCTATTTGAAGCCGGCCCGCCAAGAGAGGACGCCATAGAACTTTCCCGTTTGGTGGACCGGGCAATACGCGAATCCAAGGCGGTTGACATGAAGAAGCTTTGCATAACGGCCGGCGAAAAGGTCTGGATGATAAACGTGGACATAGACATCATAAACAACGGCGGCAACATGGTCGACGCATCGTCAATTGCGGCGGCTGCAGCGCTTGTTACAACGCGCCTGCCTGAGGTCGATGAAAACGGCAAAGTGCTTTACGGCAAGCCCACGGACACGAAGCTGCCCATGTCAGGCATACCTCTTTGCACGACTTTCGTGAAAATCGGCAATTCGGTTTTACTCGATCCGTCGCTGTCTGAATACCAGACTCTGGACGGCCGCCTGACCGTGGGCACCGTGGACAAGGGCGGCATAAAATTGTGCTCCATGCAGAAGAACGGCGCAGCAGGCTTCTCGATGGACGAAATTGAGGGCATGGCCTCCCTCGCCGAAGAGAAGGGCGAAGAAATGCGCCGCCTTGTGCGCGAAGCCGCCAAGTAAATTCTTCCTTTTTTGTTTTCTTTATTTCATTAATTATATGCCAAGGCGATACGAACCGAACGTGGATTACAACAAGTATTTCTTTGATGTTCCGGATTCTTACGTTTCTTTACGGTGCGCAGTTCTTGATGCCGGCGGAGAGATTCGCGTTTCCCACAGGATGGGGATGGCGGTCCTGAAAAAGAAATGATTATAGCAGGTTCGGATAATGCCGGAACTTTGAACTCGAAGCTGCCGTACCGCATGTTCGGCATAGAATATTACAATATCGGCGGGACGTGCTATCGCTTCCCGTTCTTCCTCGCCCAGTCTTCAGCGAGCTTTATTCTTTTGATCGGGGCAGGGTGGCTGTATATCAGCATTTCCGCCCAAGCGGGCGGCTCGTGATCCTGAAGGGCGTTGTCTGCAAGGCGCTTCTCGGCCGATATCTGGGCAAAAGGCTTGCGTATGTGGTCAAGCGCGAACGCGTCGGCCGCAGTTTCCATCCTTCTTGAATAATAGCCGGAGAAGGGCATCAGCACGAAGTTGATAAGCGTATATGCAAGCATGAACAGGGGAAGCGACGCTATGGCGTAGGGCTCGATGCCCAGGCCGGGCGCAAATGCCCTCAGGGCCATGTCGACAATATACAGCACGGGAAATATGAGCACGGCTTCAAGCAGAAATCCCTTCAACATGTCGCGGTTGAGGTAATGGCCGACCTCATGGCCTATGACCGTCTCTATTTCATCCTTGGTGAAATTATTCATGAGGGTGTCGAAAAGGACTATTCTTTTGGTGGCCCCGTAACCGGTAAACAGGGCGTTCGCCTTTACCGAGCGCTGGCTTTCGTTGGCAACGAGCACGTTGCTTATCCCCGTGGCGCCGAGCTTCCTGCAGACGTCAAGTATCTTCTTCCTGTACTTCCTGTCCTTCAGCGGCTCCAGCTTGTAGAACAACGGGAGTATGAATACCGGGGAGATGTAATCGAGGACGGCGAACATCGCAAGATATACGGCGCCGGCCCAGAGCCACCAGAGTTCATAGGACGACATCAGGTAATACACGCCCGTTACCGCTGCAAGCGAAAAGGCGTACGAGAGCACGGACGATTTGGCATAGTCGCCCGTCCAGCCCGCCAGCGTTTGCGTGGACAGGCCATGTTTGTGTTCGTAGACAAAAGACGAATAGAATCTCAACGGAAGATGCACCAAGGAGAGTATAAGCAGGAAGACTATCGTATACAGAGGCACTGCTATCCAGCTTTCGGGCATGAGCGAGGCTATATAGTCGCTTCCGCCGGAATATAGGAAAGCCGTCAAAAAAACGGCCGGCACAAGAAATCCGTTAATCAGGCCGTTCAGTATCTTCGTCATGGTATATATCTTCGCGATTCTTCTCTTCTTCGGGTCGAACGAATACGGGTATTTCATTTTCCGCCTCATATATAATTTTCAAAGTGTATGCGCTTCCTGTCAAGCCCCATGCCCTCAAGAAGCTGCCTCACTTCCGTGACCATTTGCACCAGCCCGCATATATAGGCCTCGCCGCCGGGTTTTGCGTATTTCTTGACGGCGTCCTGCACGTGGCCTTTCTCCCCCGCCCATTCCTCCCTGCTCAGCACGGGGACGAAGCTCAGGTTTATTGAAGCCGTCATCTTATTTATCTCCTTTTCGTAAAGTACCTCATCGCGCGTTCTCGCGCCGAAAATAACCGTGACATGACCACCATAGCGCCTCATGGCAAGCTCGGGAAGCATGCTCATGAAAGGCGCTATTCCGGTTCCTGTGGCTATGAATATTATATCCTTGCCGGGTTCGTCAAGAATGAACGTTCCAAAGGGCTGGGATATTTCCAGCCGCCGACCCGGCGTCATGTCGCAGAGGAAGTTGGACATGAAGCCGTTTTCCACCCGCTTGACGCACAGCCGCAGCTCCGGCTCGTCCGGATGCGATGCCACGGAATATGCCCTCTTGATTTTTTCCCCGCCCTTGTCGGCGAATATGTATATCCACTGGCCGGCTTTGAAAGAAATCTTTTCTTCGGGCGCAAGCGATATTATTTTGACGGTAGGCGAGGCGTCCTTCACTTGATGCACGGCAGCGAAAGTTGTCCTCATTATATCCCAAGTGACAAATCAACTATTAATAAATGAAAGAATACGATATAGATTGAAGGGCATAAACAACCGGACACAAGCGAGCCTTTTAGCGCAAATGGTGATTCTACGGAGATAGATAACGTCAACCAGATGGGTTATGATCAGGCCATAGTTGTCTTCTCACCGGAAGGCAGGATGTATCAGGTAGAATACGCAAGGAAGGCCGTTGAAAGGTCGCCTACCCTTGTCGGGGTCGTATTCCAGAACGGCGTCGTCATAGCCGCCACGAAGACGCTAAGGAAGCTCATAGTTCCCGAAAGCATAGAGAAGGTTTCCAAAATTGACGGCCACATAATCGCGGCTTCCTGCGGCATACTGTCCGATTCCCGCGTGCTTCTGGATTACGCCCGCGTCCGCTCGCAGGTCAACATGATAACCTACGACCGACGCTGGTCAAGGATATTTCAGACCGTCTCCAGAAATTCACGCAAGTAGGAGGCATGCGGCCTTTCGGCGTTTCCCTGCTCATAGCAGGCAATGAAAACGGCGAATATCATCTTTTCGAGACGGATCCTTCGGGAGCCTTCAGGGAATGGCGGGCTCAGGCCATAGGCCGGGGCAGCAAGAAGTCGAAAAAATATCTCGCGGCCAATTACAAGAAGAAAATGACAAGAGAGCAGGCGCTGACGCTCGCGCTAAAGTCGCTGAAGGAAGCGGAAGAGGAGCTTTCCCCGGAAACCGTGGAAATAGGCGTCATCGAGGAAGGCAAGATATCCATCAATACGCCTGAGCTTCTGGCTTCAATAAGGAAATGAAATTATATTGCATATTTCTTTGGCATATTGATCAAGGGGTTAGCATTAGCGGCATACCCCCGATTTTTATATGCGTCTCTGCCAATGGCCAATTTATACGCTTATTCATATCTTAATGCTTCGACCGGGTTTAGTTTTGCCGCTTTATATGCCGGATAAGTCCCGGATATTATTCCTATGACGGCTGCAAAGAAAACCGCAAACGCCATCAGGGCATAGTCGGCGTATACTGCCATGGTTATCCCTACGATGCTCTGCGCCGCCCCGGCTATGAGCGTCGTGATGGCAAAGCCAACGGCCACGCCGGCTATCCCGCCCATCATGCCGACTATTGCGGATTCAATGAGGAACAAAAGCACGATGTGCGTGTTTCTGGCGCCCACAGCCTTGAGGGTGCCTATTTCCCTTGTCCTTTCCATCACGCTCATGAGCATGGTGTTCGCTATCCCGAATGCGGCCACAACAAGGGAGATGGCCGCTATGCCGCCCAGCACAACGGACAGGATGGAAAAGACCGAGCCGATTCTCTCTATGAGCTGGTCCGAAGTAAGGGCGATGAACAGGTCTTCTCCGTGATTGTCCCCGAGTACCTTCTCTATATTCTCTGCCGCGGCCTTCGGATCGCCGTTGACCTTTGCGACTATTGCGGTGATCTCGTCTTTTTTACCAAGCAAATCGCGCATTGCTTCTATGCTCATGGTGATTGACGTGTCGTCCTGCTGGTTGCCCAACGGGCCGAAAACGCCGGCTACCTTGAAATCCTTGCCGAGTATCTCCAGCTTGCTCCGCACGCGCACGTCTTCACTGAAGACGCTATCTCTCAAGAGGCTCCCTATGACAACCGTCGATTTCTCGCCGTCCTCAATGAAGCGGCCTTCTTCCATCTCGTAGACCTGCAAGTCCGAGAAGAAGACGGCCGCGTCTTTGGCGGGTATGCCGCTCACGGAAAGGCTCCGGGTCTCCCCCTTGAATTTTACCGGCAGCGATGCGACCAGCACAGGAACCGCCCTGTCCACGCTCTTCAGGTCTTCTATGCTTTCAAGATCTTTGTCGGTAAGCGTGGCAGCCGCTCCTGACGGCGGGCCAAAACCCGCCCCGCCTGCTGCGCCGCTCTGCGCTATGAAGACCTTGTCCGAGCCCAGCTGCTCCAGCTGATCGGAAACCGCAAGGCTGAGGGAGCTGCCAATCGTTATCAGCGCAATGACAGCGGCAATGCCGATGGAAATGCCCGTGATAGTGAGAAGGCTTCTCGCTTTCCTGTGGGAAACGTTCTTCAGCGCCATTAAAACAAGATTCGATATCATTTCTTTCGCCTTCTCAGCGGAAGGACGACGAATTTGACGAGCGCGCCGGCTATCATCAGGTAGAGTGCGTATACGAGCAGGGACGAGCCGCCGTCTCCGGCCGGCTTCAATTCGTCAGCCGAAGCGACCTTCATATAGACCGTGTCGTTGGCGGCATAGACGCTGTCGTCCTTGTCCTTGTACTCGAAAATTATGTTCACGGGATACATGCCGGGAGTGACATTGCCGACGTCTATGTCAAAGTCCACGGAATCAAAGTCGTCGGGGTCAAGGTTGCCGATATATATCTTGTCCCTGGCTATCCGGCCGACAGGCGTGCTGGCCTGCGCTATCACGTAATATGCGGTGCCGGACGCGGCGTTGGCCACGTCCACGCTCAATGTTGTCTTTGCGTTTGGGAATGCAACTGGGTCCGTTTCCACGAAAAGCGCGCGAAGATCGGACTGGTTTTTTGATTTTTGAAGGGTTACGTTGAACTCTTTCACGAATTTTCCCGTCTGGCCGCCAAGCGAATAGTAAAACTTGATTTTTACGATGCCGTCAGGCGCATTGTTGCCGACTGCAAGGCTGTATTCCAGAAGTATGTCTTTTCCGGTGCCGATATTGCCGTAATATTTCGTTTCATTTTCAAGAAGCCTGAGGGGATACGGAGGTTCCAAAGTAAAGGCCGTGCCCGTAGCCGTATTTCCGCCTATGTTTTCCGCCTTGATCCATACGGTAAGAAATTTGCCCGGCTCTGCAGGAAACGGCGAATATTTGGCAAGTTCGACTTTCAGCAGCGGCTCCTCTACGACGATGCTTGCCGCCGTGGAGAGGCCGGCAGCCAGCAAAAATAACACCGCAACGATAGTTTTCATCTTACGATCTTCCCGTCCTTTACCCTTATTATCCTGCCTGCGAATTTGGCAATGTGGAGGTCGTGCGTCACAAGAATAACGGTCTTACCTTGCATGTTGAGGGATTTAAAAATATCCATTATCTTCTTTCCGTTCACGCTGTCCAGATTTCCCGTCGGCTCGTCCGCGACTATGATTTTCGGGTCGTTTATCAGCGCCCGCGCTATGGCAACGCGCTGCCTTTCCCCGCCGGAAAGCTGCGACGGCATATGGCCCATCCTTTCGCCCAGCCCCACGCTTTTAACGAGGCGTTCCGCTTCCTGCCCGCGTTCCGTTCCCGTGAAATACGAGGGTATTAGGACGTTTTCCATCACGCTGAGCCTTGGTATCAGGTTGAAGGTCTGGAAAACGAATCCTATGGTGGCGCCCCGCAGCCCGGCCAGCTCGTCGTCGTTCATGTTGTGGACGTCTTTGCCGAATATCTTTACGCTGCCGCGGCTCGGCCTGTCCAGCGCGCCAACTATGTGGAGAAGCGTGCTCTTGCCGGAGCCGGAGCTGCCCATTATTGAAACGAACTCGCCTTCGTCAATGGCAAGAGAAACGCCGTCAAGGGCGCGCACTTCAACGTCCCCAAGCGTGTAGCTCTTCACGACGTTGCGTAGCTCTACGGCGCGCACGGAATCACCAGCATATTTAAAGACTATTTTTTAAATAAGCCTATGAAAGTCGGTGTCGTCGAAGAAGGCAAGGAGAAGCTTAAGATCGAACTGGACGACCTGACTTTCGCGAACCTTCTCAACGAGAACCTCTGGAAGCAGAAGGTGGACTACTCCGCATGCAATCTGAGCCACCCGTACCTCGCCAATCCCGTAGTCACGGTCAAGGCAAAGAATCCCAAGAAGGCCATTTTAGACGCGGCCGAACAGGCACTCACGGACGCAAAGGAGCTGAGGAAGCAGCTTTCCAGGGAATGACCGTTACATGGCAAAGAACATTAATTTTTGGAACGTATATAACGTTCTTTCCATACAGGCATTTCTCAGCGTAAAGCTTTGTTGAAAAACTTCGTTGATGCCGCAAGTTATTGCGGTATAGACATATGCCCAGACGCAACACGATGTGTTAGAGAAGCAATTATTCAAGAAAACCTCAGCGTAAGCCCCCCCCATTAACGAGAAATACCCTAAAGACCGGCAAGCAACTGCCACCATCGGGACTGGCGCCAATCCCCTCAAATCTTTGTGTCTACCTTGAACTTCTTTACGATTTTCAGCGATGCAAAATCGGCCTGAAGCTTCGCAAGATTCGACGACGCGGAGTCCGCTATGGCGTTCCATTCCGCAAGCCTGCCGCGCTCTATCGTCTTGCTTGTGCTCATGAGCACCTCGACCTTGTTTTTTGAAATCACATCTATCAGCTTCATGAGCGAGCCGGGCTCGTCCGTGAAAATCACTTCTATGTAAATCGTGGAGTCAAGCAGAGGAATTATCTTCAGTTCCTTGTTCTCGTTGTTGGTTATTATGACCTGCGTCCCTTCCTTGAGCCTTAGGTAGTCGCGGAGCTGAAAGGGAATAATCATCCTTCCCTTTGAATCTATCTTCACGACGTTGAAGTTTTTCATATTCCCACCCATTCCCATTCTAATCCCACAGAAAATATATAAAGATGATTCCCCAACGGGAATGGATGACGGAAAAATCCGCGGCCGGCGGCCCCATCGAATTCTGCGGCAAATGCGGCTCGATTATGCTGCCGGATAAAGGCAGGACATCCACGCAGTTAAAATGCCGCTCATGCGGAGCTGTGATGAAGAAGCCCGTCAGGGCCGTGAAGATAACAGAGAGGGCAAAACCGGAAAACAAGGTCATAGTCATAGAGAAAGACGTTTCTTCAATGCCGATAACGAGCGCCAACTGCGAGAAGTGCGGCAACAAGAAGGCATACTGGTGGATGCAGCAGACCAAGGGCGACGACGAGCCGCCCACGCAATTCTTCCGATGCACCAAATGCATGAAGGTATGGCGCGAGCAGAAGTAG
This sequence comes from Candidatus Aenigmatarchaeota archaeon, assembly GCA_018304585.1. Taxonomy (GTDB): domain Archaea; phylum Aenigmatarchaeota; class Aenigmatarchaeia; order GW2011-AR5; family GW2011-AR5; genus JACQID01. The sequence goes on from JAGVVY010000004.1 coordinate 8,518, forward strand.
GGACTTGCCGCCTTTTGCAGCGATGCTGTCGTGGCATGCGCTATATCCAAAATACGGCGTTCTTTCCAGCCCTGAATACATAGACATCTGCGAAAGTCAGATGATGTATAGCAAATGACAGAAGTATTCATGCAATTCTGTCTTTGCTATATGTAGAGAATGCCTGAAAACTAATGCCATCTACTATAACTATACTATGGCCAGTTGCCTATATGATAACTGCGTTCTGTTGCCCCGAGTAACGCAGTTATCATATTTATTAGCGCCCCGACAAATAAACTGCAATGAAACTTGACGGCCACACGGATTTGCGCGATTCCATACTCGGAGGGCAGGACGGGCTTGTGAACGTCCTCGGCATAATACTCGGCGTTGCCACGGCGACAAACGATTCGCGCATTGTGATTATAGCCGGGCTTGCCGCAACCTTTGCGGAATCAATCTCCATGGCCGCGGTGGCGTACACCTCGTCCAAGGCGTCTGTTGACTATTACAAGGGCGAAATAAAAAAGAGCATGGCGCACATGGAATCCGCACACAGGCTCGACCACATGGTCCGCGATTTCTATTCCGCCAAGGGCTTCCGGGGAAAGCTCCTTAACGACATCGTCAGGAAAGTTTCTTCCAGCAAAAAGATGGCATATGAAGCCATTCTGCACGAAAAGCACGCGTCATTGCGCAATTACGACAATCCCGTCAAGAGCGCATGGGTCGTGGGCATCGCCGCGGTCATCGGCTCGCTGATACCACTCGCGCCGTTCCTCTCGCTCGGCATAAACGACGCCATAACAGCCTCGGTGATAATCTCCGCAGTGACGCTGTTTGCGGCAGGCGCGGTAAAGGCGAGAATGACGATAGGGAACTGGATAAAAAGCGGCTTTGAAATGGCGCTCATAGGCATGCTTGCTGCGGGCATAGGCTACGCGGTGGGCGCGATCCTTGGAGTCGCGATGCTGTAGAGCCCCTGCGGCAGGAACAGCTCGCCGGGATGGTTGCTCTCCCACGCGGTTGCAAGCCTCGGCAAATTCCCAACGATGCCTCCAAATTGCGCCGTTTCTTTCGCCTGACCATACATGGCATTGAATGCGGGATGGCCTGCGTCTGCCCCCTGCAATGCATACCTTCTGAAGAAACTCGCGTGCGGATCCTGATAACCGTCGGGGGCTCCGGTTCCGTCCCTATTCGGCCTCTTCTTCGCCTGATAATTCAAATCGGCGTTTATAATTCCTGTTGTCAATACAGACGTCACTATTTCTCTCGGAGAAAACCCGCCATACCGGAAGTCTGTTTTTCCATGCATTCTATTCCATGCTTCCCGGAATCTGCTGTTGACAGCTTCAGGATTACGTTGTATATGACCCTTTGGCATCGAAAGTTTTCCAAACCCTTCCGGCGGCTCTTCCGGAACGCCTTGGAGATAGCCTTCGCCTGCCAGCCATTCAAATATCGCGCCCTCCAGTTCCAGAAAACCCTGCGAGTGCCGGAAAGAGTTGTAGAATATCCTTAAGATATCGGGATTTTCCATCGGAATTTCATGGCGAAAATCTTCTTATAGCGTATTGTATAGCAAATGACAGAAGTATCCGGGCAAAATTCTGTCTTTGCTGTATATAGAGAATGCCTGAAAACTAATGCCGTCTGCTATAATAATGACGGGACTTTATCTCCCATATCCAAAGAACGTTGCAATGTTCCAAAAATTAATGTTCTTTGCCGCCAAGAACGGTCATTCCTCTTTCGTTATCTTTAGGCCGGCTATTCCCTCTATTTTTTCCAGGCGTTTCGTAAGTTTCTGAATCTGCGAATGGTTCATCCGTACCAGGGCGTTCCAGTGCACGGAGCCGTCGTCGGATTTGCTTTCGCTGCGCAATATGTCCGCTTTGTGCGCAACCAGAGTCTTCATGGCTTTGCGGAATCCGGAAGAGAAGTCCGTGAAAACTATTTTCACGCTCGTATTGGCCTTCCGCATGGCCACTGGCGATATGACAAGCTCCCTGTTGCCCGCCGTTTCAAGTACAAGCTCGTCTCCGTATCTCATGTCCACGATATTCCTTATTTCCATGGGAAGGGAAACCCTGCCCTTCATGTCCACTTTGGTCTTGTAAAACCGCATGACTATATTCCGCGGCACAAGCATATAAGGCATAGCTAAAAATTTTATGTGAATAATTTCATAAAATGTGCCGTTTTTTGGCCTGAAATATATGGTTTCTTTCGTAATATTATAAAATAAATCAATCTTTTATCCTTTTGCGGTTCAATATTATGATGAAGGGCAGCTTCGTTGAGAAAGAAGGGGAGACCCAGAAGGTCTACGATGCGAGGCTTGTAGGCGCAGCCGGCATGAAATCTCTTGGCAGCCCCCTGGCAGGCAGGATAATCTCGGAGCTGGCAAGGCAGCCGCAGTGCGCGATGGACGTTGCCCGCAGCCTTAAAGAGAATGAGCAGAAGATATATTATTATCTGCGCGGCCTTGAGAAGGCCGGCATCGTGGAGAAGTCCGCCGAGGAGCAGCGCTACGGCATGGTCGCCAAGATATTCTGTGTCGTTTCGCCCGTCGTGGCTGCCAAGCTCTACGAAGGGGGGGAAACAACAAAAGAGGTAAGACCTTTACTAAGAAGTCGTGCTACGGAGTTTATGAAGCCGTTTATTCAAAATGGAAAATTCAATGCAAAGATGATAGTGGGTAATTCGCATCCCCATGGAAATTATGGCGCTACCGCAAGAGATGCCGTTTATATCCCTGATTTTGCTATGTTCATGGGAACTATGATGAATGAGTTTATACCGGACATATGTAAGATTGACACGGAGGTGAAAGAAGAAGATCTCAAAAATAATCTGATAGTCATAGGAAATCCTAAGATAAATGTTATAGCGGAAAGAATAAATTCCAATATGCCTATTTACTTCAATAAAGAAAAGCAATGGGCAATAGAGTCTTCAATAAGCGGGAAAACGTATGACTACGATAATGATTCGTTGATTTTAAAAACAAAGAATCCGTTTGACGAAAAAAGGGAGATACTTTTTATTGCCGGAATACGTTCTTCGGCTTTGCGGGTCGCAATAAAGGCATTTATAGTTGATATAGAAGAGATTGCAGCCGGAAATGTTCATAACAGGAGCGTTATTGCAAAAGTCGTGACGGGTATAGACAAAAACGGCGATGGAATAATAGACGATATAAAGTTTTTGGAATGACTAAGTTTGTATAAATAAGTGAGAATATGAGAGATAAAAATCATAGGCCAAGGTTGCGTTCCAGCCATGCTGCGGATTTTGTAAAGAGAGTAGGCCCCAAAATATACGATGATTATAAAGACGAACCTGTTATTTTTGCAGGCATAGGCAACAGCGGAAATTTTTTTGGATATCAGCTAACGACTTTTGCCGTCCAAAATGGAATGGACGCGACATATATAAATATCGACAAAGGCACGGTCAGAAGAGATTTGCAGAAGAATCGCGGTGCAATTAGGGGCAGGGCGCTGGTTTTTGTTGATGATGCGGTATGGACGGCAACTACTTACAATCAGGTATTGGATGTAGCAAGAGAGATGTCTGAGAGACTTGGCTATACGGGTGTGAAATTTGCTGTATGGATAGACTCGAAAAATATAGCGGATTATCATGGCAGATCAGAAGAGCCTCGGGGCGTTAAGGACTACATGGCAGGATTCATCAGAGGATTGAGAGGGCGTTAATGCTCATTTCAAATGATTCATTATCTGGACTCCTATTGGGAGAAAGAAAATAACGTGAATTATGACAGTACCTCCGAACGTTATGAAAAAATCTGGTTTTTTCTGCACTAAAAAATCAGTTATGCCATAAATGAACGATTTGAAAACAAGCACAATAATCATGATTGTTGCAAAATCGTACAAGTTTAATATTCCCGCCAATGCTGCGCCGGCAGCATAAATAATGCTGTCCTTGTTCGGCACAAAAAGAGGATAATCTGGAGGTCTGAGAGGGAAAATAAAATATCTAATGGATTGAAGAAAGGTGAATAAAAAAAGGACAGAAAAAAAGGAAACGGCAGGACCGTAAAAAATAGCCATGATTATGGAAGCAGTTGTCGTGGTTTCTATGCCCACAAATCTGGCGGGTCTGATGACGCCAATTAGTATCTTGTCGATCCATATCAATGCATAAACGACAAAAACCTTGATTCCGAACATAAATAACAGTAGCGGAGCTGTTGCTATTGTCGCCAACATAAAGGTTAGGCGGATGTTCATGAGTATTGAATTGCGGGAATCCATAAGAAGATTTGAATTATAAGAATTTACATGGGGCGACAAAAATTGGACGCAAAAATAATCTTCGATGTGGATGGCACGCTGATATCACACCGGGACGGTTATCTTTGCAACGTTCAAGATGCTGCAAAATATACCGGGCTTGCCGCACCATCTAATGAAAAATTATGGCCTTATAGAAAACTTACAATGGAGCAGATGGCCGTCGGAATATATGGTCAGGATGCAAAGAAATTCATTGATGCTTACAGACAGATTTCTTCCGAAACGGCATATCCGTTGATAGAAGGAGTGAATGATGCGCTGAAAATCCTTAAAGAACGCGGCTACGCGATGGGAATTCTTTCTCACAGATCTTCGGCTAGTTTTGCGCGAAGAATGGAACAATCGGGAATTGGTTTTATCCGTGTTCGACCCGACTATGATATTTCTATACGAAAATCTTAAATACAAAAAACCCGATCCAAGAGCGTTTGACGTTTTCGTTGGACTGAACGTAGCGCCTGAAAACATCCTTTATGTTGGGGATACTACAGAAGATTATTTGGCATCTCATGGGGCCGGGGCCAGATTTATCGGTGTGATGACAGGTCTTTCCACGCGAGCCGAATTTGAATTGGCTGGCTGCAAGGAAGTTATACATTCGGTGGGAACATTGCCCGAATTTATAAAATCATAGATATATCTTGAATTTCACTTCTTCTCAGAAAAAAACCATAAAAGCGCGTGCCATTTAAGAATCTTTAATAATATTCAATGATGGATGAAGCCCCACTTCGAGCTTGTTGCGGTGGGCACGCCTTCGGTTGACGTGCTCTATACAGAGAGTGGGATAATCAGAAGATTCGGCGGCGGCGCCGTAATAACCGCGTCCATGGCGCTGGCCAAGTGGGGCATGCAAACCGGCATCGTGGGCCGGGTGGGGAAGGACGCGGGCGGCGAATGGCTCCTGAAGAATTTCAGGGAAGACGGCGTTGATATTTCTCTTGTAAAAAGAGACAGGATTCCCACGTCAGTATGGACGATAGATGTTGCCCCGGGGGACAGGGAAATACTAGAGCCCCGCATTTATTCCCCACTTGCAAGGCTCTCGCTCGCGCAGAAAAAAGCCGTAGAAGATTCCGATGCCGTGATAGTGCGCTTGAACAACCCCCTTTTCAAGGAAACCGTGCATCTGGCAAAGAAATCCGGCAGCAAGCTTTTTGTCACGTTCCATCTTTTTGAATTCTCCCCTCCAACGATCGATTTTCTTCGCCGCCACGAGCCTGACGTCATTTTCATGACAAGAGAAGAATATGAGGAAGCTTTACAGGAGTTTGATCTTTTCAGCATGGACACGCTTTTTGTGATAATGAAAGGGAGGGACGGATGCTCGATTTTCCATAGGGGCGACATGGCGTCCTATGAAGGTTACAGGTCGGATGCCGTGGATTCTACGGGATGGGAAAACTCCTTTGTTGCAGGTTTTCTATACGGATATATGAACGGATGGCCGCTGAACAGGACAGCGAAGCTTGCGAATACTCTGTCTGCCATAGCGACCACGGAATACGGAGGCAGGCGCAAAGTGCCGACGCGCGAAGAGATGGAAAAGATAGTCAGCTTCGTCGCTTCTTATTAGGTCTTTGCCAGTTCACGCAACTTCCCACGCATTATTTCTAGATAGTCAGCTTCGTCGCTTCTTATTAGGTCTTTGCCAGTTCACGCAACTTCCCACGCATTATTTCTAGATAGTCAGCTTCGTCGCTTCTTATTAGATCCCCGCTATCCTGAAAAGAACGGTTCTTGGATAGCCTAAAAGAGGAAGGGCCGCAATTGCCTTGCCCTCAATGGCCACTATGCAGGTTTTGCCGTCCATTCTCCTGTTCAGGGTGTCGGGATTGTCGTTGTTGTCCCCTTTCGTGACCAGGGGATCGGTTGAAATTACGCGGTGAATTATGGTTGCTTTTGGAGGTACGTTGTCAAAGCAGCCTTCGGCCGGATGATAGACTATGACGTCTCCCTTCTTTATGTCGTCGGTTTTCTTCACAATGACTATGTCGCCTACATAGAGCCCTTTTTTGTAAGGAAACGACAGAAAATCTTCGCGGGTTATGTTGAGCTGCGAATACTTATATTGATTCATCTGCCACCACCCGTCAAAATCGGAAGAATGCTCCATCGAGCCCGTGACGACGGATGTGACAGGCACGCCCGTGCCGAGCAGAAAGCCGGCCGCCTGATATGCCGCAAGCGCGGCTATGACCGCAAGAATCAGCTCGGCAATTTCTTTTTTCGCCCCCATCTAATCACGCGCCATGGCGACGATAGTTCCGTGAAGCGTCCTGGTGGCGGCCACGTAGTGGGTCAGGTAAGGCGTCCATTTCTCGCCGTTGATTCCCGTCACAACGCCGCCGGCCTCTTCCACTATAAGCGCAGGCGCTATGTCCCAAGGCTTCTCGTTGAGCATCATTGAGCCGTCCGCCTTGCCGGATGCAAGCCATGCCAGCTGCACTACCGCGGAGCCCGGTATCCTCAGGTCGCTGTGGAATTTTTCCGCAAGCCTGTCGAATCTCTTTCGCACGAACGGGTCGCTTATGCCCCAGAAGCCGCCAAACATAACCATGAAATTTTCCTTTCTCGGCGAAACCGATATCCTTTTGCCGTTAAGGAACGCGCCCCTTCCCTTTTCCGCCGTGTAGAGTTCCTTTGAGCAGGGAAGATAAATCACGGACAGGACTACTTCGCCTTTCCTTTCAAGGGCTATGCCTACGCCAAACAAAGGCACTTCAACGACGAAATTGTGCGTGCCGTCAAGCGGGTCGATTATCCATTTGTTCTCCGAAGAGCCGCTTTCTCCCGACTCCTCGGCAAGGATCGAATGGTCGGGGAAAGCTTTCTTTATCGCCGCTATTATGCTCTTTTCCGAGTCAAAATCCGCCTGCGTGGCAAAATCGCGTGCGCCCTTGTAATGAAGCTTCTCTATCCTGCTGTAGTGCTTCATTATTATGTTGCCGGCGTTTTTCGCCGCTTTGACGGCCACTTGCATTTCCTTGGACATTATTATAAACGGAGCCGTATGCTTAAAAAGAAGCCCGGAATGCCGCCAAAAATTGGCAGGGGTAATTTTAAAAACTATCAACTCATTTATAGTAGACCAAATAAGCGAAGATATATAATAATTCGGTTTACTATATGCGGCCAGGTATGCTGAATATCAAGTCGGTCAGCTATGATCGGTGATTACAATGGACGAAAAGCTTCTGCAAAGCATCAAGGACGCCGAGGCAAAGGCGAGCTCAATAATCAGGGATGCGGAGAGCGAGAAGGAAAAGTCTGTTTCTAAGGCCCGGAAGGAAGCGGATCAGTTCTTCGCCAAGGAAATCTCGGAATACGAAAAGGAAATGGAAAAATATGCGAAGTCTGAAAGGAGCAAGATAGAGGAAAGGAAGAAAGCCATACAGTCGGAAAAGGCGAAGGCTGCCAAGGCCGTGGAAAAAGCCGCCAAAGAGCGGATTGAGGCCGCAATGGAGTGCGTCGCCGAAGAATTTGAAAAGATAATCAAAGACTAATATGCAAGGGTCGTTTATGTTCCATCCGGAAAAGATGAGCAGGGTTACGATAGCGGCACCCAAGGCTTACATGGAAAAGGCAATAGGCATACTTTATGATTTGAATGCCCTTCACATAGAGGACTATACCGACAAAGAACTGCCTATCGGCTCTCCGCTTGGGGATGCCGAGAAGGCTTCTGAACTGCTTCTTGACCTGACCGCCATAAAGTCGGTTATAGGAGGGTGGCTGCCGAAGAAGGGCGGCGTCGCAAGCGACGTTTCGCTCGAAGAAGCTGCGAGGGACGTAAAAAGCGTGCGGGAAGAAGTTTCCCGGCTGTACGAAAGGAAGAAAGCGCTGGAAGACGAGGAAGCCGATCTGGGCAGGGAAGAAAAAACGCTCATGTTCCTCAAGGAAGCCGGCATAAGCAGCTTTGACCAGCTAAGTGGTTATGCGACGCTGGAAATGGCCTGCGGCTATCTGAAGAAGCCGGTGGCGCTGAAAGAGGCCATAGTTTTCAGCGCGAACAGGGAAAAATCGCCGGCGGTCATATTCTACAGGAAAGGGGACGAGGATACCAAAAAGGCGGTTCAGGAAAGCCTGACAGAGGAACGGGTTGAGGCGGCAGGAAACAGGGACGTTTCCGCGTCCCTCCATGCGGCTTTGGAAAGGAAGAAGGAGATAATGCGGGGCAAGCAGGAGATAGACGAAGGCCTGAAGAAGGTTGCCGAGTCATCGGGCCGGCTCCTTTCCATCGAGGCGGGGCTTAACGAGCGCCTCAAGAAAAGCGAGGCGCCGCTGAAATTCGCGGTGAGCAGCAACGCATTCGTGATACAGGGATGGGTACCGGAGAAGAACATGGGAAGGCTCGAAGAAAAAATAAAATCCCTGACCAAGGAAGCCTACCTGCGTGCGGAAGAGGACGAGAATGCGCCCACGAAACTGGAGAATCCGAGGATAGCAAAGCCCTTTGAATTCTTTCTGAACCTGTATTCCCTGCCACGCTACGACGAGATAGATCCCACGTGGTTCATATTTTTGTCTTTCCCGATTTTCTACGGCTTCATGCTCGGTGACATAGGATACGGCCTTGTCATACTCGGCCTCTCCCTGGCGCTGCGACCCAAATTCAGGGAGATAAGGGCGCTGATAGATATTTCCATAATATCTGCGATCTCCACCATAATTTTCGGCTTGATATTCGGGGAGTTCTTCGGCGCTGAGGAAATATTGGGCAATCATCTCACGGTGTATTTCCACAGGATAGAGCAGGTCAGCGAGCTTATAATGGCGTCCGCAATAATCGGGCTTGTGCATGTAAATGCGGGCTTCATGCTCGGTTTTCTCAACGAAAAGCGTCATCACGGCTGGGCAAAGGCGATACTTGCCAAAGGGTCATGGCTTCTCCTGGAAGCCGGCGCTGCGCTCTCCGCGCTCTCCGCGCTCGGATACGCGAATGTGGACATGATGGTGCCGGTTGCAGTCATGCTCGCCTCGGTTGCAATGATTCTGAAGGGGGAAGGGATCGCAGGCGTGTTTGAAGTCCCTGCGTTGCTTGCCAACGTGCTTTCTTACGCGCGCCTGGCAGCCATAGGCCTCGCCTCGGCTTCGCTTGCATTGGTCGTCAACGAGATGGCAGAGCCGCTTTTCCACGGAGGCCCGCTGATGATAGCGTTGGGAATCGCGGTTCTTGTGATAGGGCATTCCATAAACATAGCAATGGGCATAATGGACGCTTTTTTGCAGTCAATGAGGCTTCATTACGTCGAGGCATTCGGGAAGTTTTACAAGGGTTCAGGCAAGCCCTATGCGCCGTTTGGCGGCGGCAAAGAGGATAAATAATGTTCGTAACTATACTGAAAAGATATAATAATATGAAAAGGCGCTTGGCGCCTTTCACATAGCACGGGCATTTAATATGTCTAATATTTATGTCCGATGCTATATAACTAAAAGAGGTGCATTTGAATGGCAGTAGAAGGAATGACAGCATTGGGAGCAGGCTTGGCCATAGGGCTTACAGCCATGGCAGCGGCCTACGCAGAGAAGGAGATAGGAGCCGCCGCAGTCGGCGCGATGGCCGAGAAAGAGCAGCTCTTTACCAAGGGGCTTATCCTGACGGTCATACCGGAAACCCTGGTAATATTCGGCCTTGTGGTCGCCCTGCAGATATTGGCGTAAATTTTCTTTTTTTGCGCTTTCAAAATCCGGTTTGGTGCTACGAAATGGGAATTGAGGAAATGGCTTCGGGAATACTGAATGAGGCGGGAAAGAGAGCCCGGGCCATAATCGAGTCGGGTCGCGAAGAAGAGCGCTCCATAGCGGAGCAGGCGAAAAGCAGGGTAAAACTTGAGAAAGAAGCCATGAAAAACAGGACCGACAGCGAAATCGTGCGCATGGAGACAAGGGAGATAGCGTCCGCCAGGATCAGGATGAAGAAGCAGGCGCTTGACGACAGGAAGAAGATAATAGATTCCGTGTATGACGGTTTCTTCTCCGCCATGGAGAAGGAAATAGGGAAGGAAGAGCTTCTTGAAACGCTTTTTGAAGCCGGCAAAACGAAGCTTGGCGGCGCGGACAGGGTATACGTGAATGCGAATGACATGGCTGCCGCAAAGAAACTCCTGAAGGACGTGCGGGCCAAAAACATCAGCGGCGGGATAATACTGGAGAAAGGCAGCGAATCCGTGGACCTCAGCACGGAAACGCTGCGCGGGCTGCTGCGCCAAAGGACGCTCAGGGGCGTCTCTAACGTGCTTTTCGGTGATTAAGTGGAAACGCATTCGTACGCTGTGACGAGAGCGCGGGTCATGAGATCTTTGCTGCTCGCAAGCGAGGACTATGCAAAGATGAGGAAGATGGGCCTGCATGAGATGATACGGTTTCTCGAAACCGGCCAGTACGGCGCGGAAATAGGGGATCTGGGCGCGCTTTACAGGGGCGCAGAGCTGATAAACATGGCGCTGAATGCGAGCATAGCCGGCGTCGTGAACAAACTGATACGCATAGCGAAAAAGAAGAGCGCAAGAAACGTCATATCGCTTTATGCGGACAAGTGGGTTTATTCCAATCTCAAGATGATTGCAAGAAAAGTCGTCAACGGCCTTTCGGACGAGGACATGAAATACGGCATAGTGCCTGTAAGTCCGACTACCCTTGCGTTTTGCATAAGGTCCGCAAAAAGCGCAGAATCCGCATCCGGCGCCATAGCGCGTATAACGGGGATCAAAGCGGATCTTATATTGAAATACATGCGGGAAAAAGACATAGCTTCGCTGGAAAATGAGATAGACGTGCATTATTATTCAAGGCTTGCCGGCTTTAATGACGCAAACCGCGAAGTAAAGAAATTTTTCTCCCTGATGACGGAACTTGTGAATATCAGGAACATAATGCGCATGAAGCACCATAAAATTCCGGCTGAAACAATGTCAAAATTCATTATAGGCACGCCTTCAGTTCTGGTTTCAAAGCTGCTTCATCTTGATTACAATGCCGCGCTTGCCCTTATCGGGAAAAACAACAAGGAGCTTGCCGAGGGCGTGCGGGAAAAAAGAACGCGCCTGGAAAATAACGCAGAGAGAATGCTGCTCAGAAGAGCCGGCGTAATGATGCGCAAGCAGCCGCTTTCGATATCGCCGGTTTTCGGATTCATGATAAGGAAGGAAGCGGAAATCAGGAACATAAGGCTGCTGGTGAATGCGAAGATGACGGGCCTTGCCGAGAGCTTTGTCGAAGAGAATCTGGTGGAATAGGATGAATATAGTTGTCATAGGCGACGAATATTTTGTGGCGGGGTTCAACATAGCCGGCATAAGCAGAAGCCGCGTTGTCGACAAGGAAACCGCAGGCAAGGCCATGGAAGAGGCAATAGCGGAAGACAATGCGGTAGTGATAACGAATAAAACCGTTTACGACATGCTTAATCCAAGGATGAAGGAAACGGTGAACACCACGGTCAAGCCGACTTTCGTTATACTATCCCACGACCTGGGAGCCGAGGAAAACCTCAGGATGATGATAAAGCGTTCGCTTGGAATAGACTTATGGAAATAAGAAAAAGGATGTGATGAAATGGCAATAATACATAGAGTATCCGGCCCCGTGGTTACGGCCGAAGGGCTGGACGCAAGGATGTACGACGTGGTAAGGGTCGGCAAGGAAAAACTGGTAGGGGAAGTGATAGAAATAAACGGCGACAAAGCCGTTATACAGGTTTATGAAGATACTTCAGGCATCGCCCCCGGCGAGCCCGTCGAGACGACGGGCATGCCGCTTATGGTGGAACTTGGTCCCGGGATACTCAATAATATATACGACGGAATTCAGAGGCCGCTGCCGGAATTGCAGAAATTGATGGGCGATTTCATAAAGCGCGGCGCAAGCGTCAATTCCCTCGACAGGAAGAAGAAGTGGAAATTCGCCCCTTCGGTAAAGAAAGGCCAGGAGATTGCAGAAGGCGAAATCCTCGGAACCGTCAAGGAAACAAACACCATAGAGCACAGGGTGCTTTCGCCATACCCTGGAAAAATCGATGAAATAAAGGAAGGCTCTTACACGGTTGAAGAAACTATAGGCAAGGTAGGCGGCAAGGAAATCGCGCTCATGCAGCGCTGGCCTATCCGCGCCGCAAGGCGCGTAAAGGAGAAGCTTGTTCCGGATACGCCTCTCATAACCGGAATAAGAATACTCGATTCGCTCTTCCCCCTCGCAAAAGGCGGCACGGCGTCGATCCCGGGGCCGTTCGGAGCCGGGAAGTGCGTGACAGGTGACACGAAAATACTTGTAAATAACGAGCTGAAACCCATAAAGCAGGTTTTCGAGGAGGCCGGAGGGAAGATTGAAGCGACAGAAGACGAGAGTATAATACAACCGGGGAGACCGCTAAATATATGGACATTTGACGGCGAAAGAACGCGTGAAGCTGCAGCTACTCACATTTACAAAGGGAAAACTTCAGGTCTTGTGCGCGTAACCACGTGCTCGGGCAAAAACGTAAGGCTTACCCCTGTGCATAAGCTATTCAGGTTAGATGAAAGGCTTAACATAGTTGAAACGGAGGCAATGAACCTGAAAGAAGGTGATTATGTAATATCGCCAAGAATGCTAAAGATGGCGGGGGAATACCAGAAACTAACGATAGACTTTGATTGCCGTGTGGCCGATGAATTCGCCATAGACGAAATGAGAAATTCTATTAAGCAATATGCGACTGCAAATCGCATGACGCTGAAAGAAATGTCTGCAATGATTGGGGTAAAATACCACACCATGAGAGCTTTCTACGAGAAGAATAATAGGCCCACATTATCATTCATAAGGAAGCTCTCACTGTTGACAGGAGCGTCAATAGTGGTGGGAACGATAAAATGCGAGAGGGAATCTCATGGGGTAACCATGCCGGAATACTTGTCAGAGGATTTGGCGGAATTTATCGGCTATGTCATGTCGGATGGCATGATAAAGGGCGGCAGGACGGTGCATTTTTTCAATGAAGAACTTGCACTGAGGGAGAGATATAAAGGTCTACTGAAAAGCTTGTTCGGGCTTGAAGGCAAGGATTACTGGGCCAGAACTGTAGATGCGGTAAGCGTGAACTCTATAACACTTGTCAGGGTTCTCAAGTCTCTGGGTATGCCAATGCTCAGGAAGTCAAGAACCGTAAATCTCCCCGCAAAGCTTCTTGTATCGCCGGAATCGGTCATAAGAAGTTTCTTCATGGCGTACATAAGCTGCGACGGCCATGTGGGTACGAAGGAGATTGAGGTAGCCAGTGCAAGCAGGGAGATGATAGAATCTATGGCATACCTGCTGTTGAGGCTGGGCATTATCCACAGGACGAGAGTAAAGAGAACCAAGGGGCGTGAATATTATCGTCTTTTCATTCCAAAAAGAGAAGCCTCAAAAATACACCCGTATTATGAGCAGAAGAGATTTTTCAATTCAACGGACATAGTTCCCATGACGAGTGCGCTTTTCAAGGAAATTCTCGGCGGCGAAAAGCCATTTTCACTGGAAAAAGAGGGAATAGCGAGCGCAGGTTATTACGTGGATCAAAATCTGACGGTGGCGACTATGCAGAAAATCTCGGAAAAACTGGGCGTGATGAAAAAATTCGCAGGCGCACTTGAATACATCTTCTGTGACAGGATAATTTCTGTGGAATATACGCAGGAAGATGTTGACGTATACGACATAACCGTGCCAGAGACGCATAATTTCGTGGGAGGCAATCTGCCCATGATATTGCATAACACAGTCACGCAACAAAGCCTTGCCAAATGGAGCGATGCCGACATAATAGTCTACGTCGGTTGCGGCGAGCGGGGCAACGAGATGACTGAAGTTCTCGTCGAATTCCCGCAGTTGATAGACCCGAAGTCCGGAAATCCTCTTATGGAAAGAACAACTCTCATAGCAAACACAAGCAACATGCCTGTTGCAGCAAGAGAAGCCTCAATATACACCGGCATAACTATAGCCGAATATTATAGGGACATGGGCTATGACGTGGCGCTGATGGCCGACTCTACATCGCGATGGGCTGAAGCCATGCGTGAAATCTCTTCCAGAATGGAGGAAATGCCAGGAGAAGAAGGATACCCAGCTTACCTGTCCGCAAGGCTTTCGGAATTTTACGAAAGGGCGGGCAAGGCAGTTCTGCTTAACGGCGGCATGGGTTCAATAAGCATAATCGGCGCGGTGTCGCCGCCGGGCGGCGATTTCTCAGAGCCTGTGACGCAGTCAACGCAAAGAATAACGAAAGCTTTCTGGGCTCTGGATGCGGCGCTCGCGAACAGGAGGCATTTCCCGTCCATAAACTGGATGAATTCCTATAGCCAGTACGAATCTTCTCTTGCGCCGTGGTATAATGAGAATATCACTCCGCAATGGACTACTATCATAAGCAAAGTGAAGAAAATACTCTCAGAAGAGCAGAGGCTGCAAGAAATAGTTCAACTGATAGGCTCAGATGCGCTGCCCGAAAAAGAGCAGTTGACTCTGGAAGTAGCAAGACTGATAAGGGAGTTCTTCCTTCAGCAGAACGCATTCCATGACGTTGACAGCTACTGTGCTCCTGCAAAAAGCGCAAGAATACTGCAGTCAATATTGTACTTTGAGGAAAAAGCGCGCGCTGCGATAGAGGCAGGCGTGAGCGCAAGGGAATTGATTGCCGCGAAATCAAAAAACAAAATAGGCGACGCCAAGTTCTACAAAGACTACGAAAAAATACTGAATGAAGCCGATGCCGGAATGGAAAATGAAATAAACGAGATGGTGAGGAAAAATGCTGCTTAAGGACTACAAGACAATAAGCCGGATAACGGGCCCCCTGCTCTTCGTTCAGAAGACGCACGACGTCGGCTACAACGAGCTGGTGAATATAACGCTGCCCAACGGCGAAAAGCGCCTTGGCCAGGTTCTTGACACGTCCAAAGACGCGGTGACCGTTCAGGTATTTGAAGGCACGACGGGCATAGACAGGAACGCTTCCGTGCGCTTTTTGGGCGACGTGATAAAGGCCAAAGTCAGCGAGGACATGCTGGGCCGCGTGCTTGACGGCTTCGGAAATCCCATTGACGGCGGCGCGGACATAATACCCGAAGACGAGCTTGACGTCACGGGAGCCGCGATGAATCCTTATTCCCGCGCTTCCCCGCAGGATTTCATACAGACGGGAATATCGACGATAGACGGCATGAACACGCTGGTCAGGGGACAGAAGCTTCCGATATTCTCAGGATCCGGCCTTCCCCACAATGACATTGCGCTGCAGATCGCAAGGCAGGCCAAGGTCGTGGGCAAGGAAGAAAATTTCGCAATAGTCTTTGCGGCAATGGGCATAACGAACGAGGAAGCAAGAAAATTCATGAAGAGCTTCGAGGAGACGGGCGCAATAGAGCGCGCCATAGTCTTCCTTAACCTTGCAGACGACCCGGCAACCGAAAGGCTCATCACGCCAAGAATGGCCCTTACCGCCGCCGAATACCTTGCTTACAGGAAGGACATGCACGTCCTTGTGATACTCACGGACATGACCAATTATTGCGAGGCACTGCGGCAAATTTCTTCGGCGAGAAGCGAAATTCCGGCGCGCCGGGGATATCCGGGCTACATGTACACGGATCTGGCGTCGATATACGAAAGGGCGGGAATAATCAAGGGAAGGAAGGGAAGCATAACGCAGATTCCGATACTTACTATGCCCGGCGACGACAAGACGCATCCGATACCCGACCTTACGGGCTACATAACGGAAGGCCAGATACAGCTTGGGCGGGACCTTCATAGAAAGGGTGTCTATCCTCCGATAGACGTTATGCCGTGCCTCTCAAGGCTCATGAACCTTGGCATAGGCAAGGGCAAGACAAGAGAGGACCACAAGAACGTATCCGACCAGCTTTATGCGTGCTACGCACAGGGCCGCGATCTTCGGAGCCTCTCCGCCGTGGTAGGCGAAGAGGCTCTTTCCGAGCGCGACAGGAGGCTGCTGAGGTTTGCAGAGATGTTCGAGCAGAAATTCGTGAATCAGGGCTATGACGAAGACAGGAGCATAGAAAGAACGCTTGACGTGGCATGGGAGCTTCTGTCGCAATTGCCCGAAGACGAACTCACAAGAATATCGCCCGAGCTCAAGCAGAAATATTACAAGGGAAAATAAATGCAGAACCTGAACCCTACAAGAGCGGAACTCCAGAACGTCAAGAGCAGGATAAAGCTTGCGGAGTCGGGCCACAAGCTCCTGAAAAAAAAGAGGGACGGCCTGATAATAGAGTTCTACAACGTCCTCAAGGATGCCAGAAGCATGAGGAGCGAGCTCAATGAAATTTACAAGAATGCCCGCACTTCCATGCTCGAAGTTGCGGCTCTTGAGGGAATAACCGAGATAAAGAGCCTCTCCCTTGCCCTGAAAGACAGGCCGTCCGTTGACCTCACGATAAAGAACATCATGGGCGTCAAGATACCGCAGATAGCCAAGGGCAAAATCCGCAAGAGCCTTGAAGAGCGCGGCTACGGCTTGCTGTCGGCTTCGATGCGAATGGATAATATGGCGGAAAATTACGAAGTTCTTCTCGAAAAAACCCTCGACGTCGCGGAAATCGAGACCAAGCTTCGCAAGCTTCTGATGGAAATAGAAAAGACGAAGCGACGCGTGAACGCGCTTGAATACGTCCTGATCCCGCAGCTCCAGCAGCAGAAGCGCATAATCGCCCTGCATCTCGAGGAAATGGACAGGGAAACCACCTTCCGTCTCAAGAAGATCAAGCAGAAGGTTATTGCGAAGTAATGGCTTTTCACAGTTTTAATACTCTTTTATCTGATTCTTGTCATGGCGCACCATGTAAAAGGCAGTCTCATGTTTGATGACGGAATCAAGGCTCCTACAGGAATGAAGTATGGAAGCGATTTTTCTCTTAAATTATCGTATGCGCCTGTGAGCAAGGAAGGCACGCCTGTTGTGTATAAAGGGCGGTTTGATGTGGATTGTTTCGATCCAACTTATTCCGTCAAGGACATGATATCATCTCATAATGTCCCTGTCATAACAAAGGGTCTTGTGCATGAAGGAGGGGGTGAAGGTGAAATATCCGAGGCAAATACCCTTGTTGTTACATTGAGAATAAAAGAAGACAGGCTAAGCAGGTCTCCTTCCCAGAGGCAACCTATGATAGGTTTTGCGTATGTATCTACCAGCGAAACCGACGAGTTCCTGGAAGAATTAGGGAATTCCTTCAATGCAGAATATCTGGGGGCGGCTTTGGAAAAGATAAGGCAGAATATAAAATACGGCACGCAAGCGGAGAATCTTCTTGATGATATTGTACGAAATAGAGCAGGCATCTGCAGGGATTTTGCATGTCTTCTGGACTATGCGGTGAAAAAGGCCGGGGGCATTTCTGATATGGCCAAGGGCAGAGCAATGAATCTGCGCGTCAGAGGCATACCGGTCTTTCGTACGATAGATGAGGGAACATATGGTTTCCATGGCTGGAATGAAATTTACCATAATGGTGAGTGGAATCTTGTAGATCCTACAATCTACACAAATTCTCCAGATGAAATCAAAGAACGAGCGATAAATGAAGTACGCGACATTTATTTTCTGGAGCCGCCCGTACCCTCGATTTATCTTATAGACGCGCCTAAAGTGCCGGTGAATAAAGGCATGATTATATTGAACGAGCCTCTAGTGACGGCAAAGCTGGTTTCATGCGAGATAATTAATAGCTGAAAAGACAAATAAAGTCATGCGTAAGCTCAGTCGCAATCACGATCTCCTCTTCGCTCTTGTCATAAGTTTCGGCATCATATTATTCTGGCGTGGAGTTTGGGGGCTTCTTGATATTTACCTGTTTCCTGCAAACCTGGAAACGAGCTTCTGGATTTTCGCTATTGCAGGAGTCGGCATACTTATTGTCACGGGTTACATGTCCAAAAGCCTCAGGTGAATCCGGAAAAACTTTAAAGTTTCTGTGCCGCAATGATTTATCATGATAGAGCGGCTCTTTCTGCGAATGAAAAGTAAGGAAGAGTAAGCAGGCTGATAGAATCGCCAAGAATTTAAACATCGAATTCCACCGTATTAATACGGCGGATGAAACAACGGGAATTCGATGTGCAAATCCATCGCTTGAAAGCGGTGGATTTTTAAACATTGCATGCAAGTGAAATGATGCAATTTTGCGAGTGCGGCGGCATGGTTGTTTCTTCAGGCGAGGCTGCGAAGTGCCGGAACTGCGGCAAGGCGCAGGCCATGAAGGCTCAGAAGATAACGACGCATTCCGAGAAGAAAGCAACGATAGTCATAGAGGACAACAAGCCGGACCTGCCGGAAACGGACGTTCAGTGCCCGAAGTGCGGCCATGCCCGCGCCTACTGGTGGCTGATCCAGACGCGTTCTTCAGATGAGCCGCCAACCCAATTCTACAAATGCACGAAGTGCAAGCACACGTGGAGAGAGTACAAGTAAAGCCCTAAAGCTTCTCCGTGATTTCCAGGAATTCACGGTCTTTCTTCAGAATCTCATCCATTTCCTTCATGGCCTTACGCTTTGACAAACCAATATATATTGCAATAATCTACAGATATGCATATTGAAAAAGCAGGACTTAAATAGTGCGAAAATGAAATAAAACCAGTATACTATACGATGGTGAAATAAAATGTTTTACGTCGAATTGTCATCACGGGCAAAGAAGTCGCTTGATGAATTGCCGATGCAAGAATAGACGAAATTCTAAAAACTCTGATTATAGATCCGGTCCCTGCCAAAAGTTGCGACGTCAAAAAGCTTCAGGGAATGCAAAATACCTTCAGAATACGTATTGGCGGCGTGAGAATAGTCTATGCTATCGTATGGAAATCAAAAACTATACTGGTCTCGAGAATAGAGAGGGGGGGGGGAATGCATACGATTAAGCACGATACCGTATAGTTTTTCTTTTTTTATATTCAGCCATCGCTTCCTTTACAGATTCCCTGTCGCCTTCTTCCGGCTCTTCGTTTTCTATCAAAGCCGTTTCTATAAACATTAGCCTCGTTTTTATGCCTTCAATCTCTTCAATCAGGTCAAGTTGCTGTTTCATAGAAATAATTAGAACCGGTGACTTAAAAAGGTATGCACATAGCT
>JAGVVY010000023.1 GCA_018304585.1 Candidatus Aenigmatarchaeota archaeon
TTCGGCAAAGGACAAGGGAACCGGCAAGGAGCAGAAAATGACGATCACTTCTTCAACGAAGCTCAACGACAAGGACATAGACAAAATGATGAAGTCTGCAAAGGAGCACGAAGAAGAGGACAAGCGCAGGAAGGAGGAAGTCGAGATAAGGAACAACGCGGATTCCACGATTTACATGACCGAGAAGACGCTTTCGGAGCTGGGCGACAAGCTGCCTGCCGAACAGAAGACCAAGATAGAAGCCGCGCTTAAATCTGCTAAGGATGCAATGAACGGCACTGACACTACGAAGATGAAACAGGAAGCGGAAAAGCTCCAGAAAGCCGTGCAGGAAGCCGGGGCCTCGATTTACCAGCAAGCGCAGGACCGAGGCGCTTCAGAGCAGAAAGCGCAAAACGGCAAAGATGAAAACGTTGTTGAAGGCGAATTCAAGAAAGAAGACAAATAATCATCAAAGAAGAAGGACGGCAATTCCGCCAAGCATAATGGCGCAACTTTCAACAACCGCCCGCCATTTTACGAAGCCACCTGCCTTGCCTTCGGCTGATTCAACTGTATCTATAATCAGCGTGCCTGAAGCGCCGCGGACAAACCAGCCGGTTATCTTTGCATACTTGCCGGCAAATTCCCTGCACGAAGGGCCGAAAAGGTTTGACCCTTCATAATCCGCCCGAATCACGCCTGTCTTGTCCTCGAGCACGCTTCCCATGGCGCTGTCAGTCATCCTGCCCCTGAGTAGCACGACTTTGCCGCGCACCGGCGACGTATAAGGATCAGCTGCAAGCTCGGCCGCCGCTGCAGCATGCGGGGTGCCGGACGGATATTTGTACAGTGCAATGGCAAGGCTTGCGATTCCCGCGGCCACCAGCCAGCCTCCGAGAAGATCGGCAACGCTGAAATCCGCGAAAGCGAGTACAAGATACGCGACTGGGAAACCCGCTGAAAGAAGCAACGCAGCCGCCATGACTGCAGCGTCTTTGGCAAAGCCTGCGCGCAGTTTATTCGTATTGATATCCAACGAAGCAAAATCAAGCAACCCGTTCTTTGCCTCGGATAGCCTGCCAAGCCTCCTGCCGAGAAGCGGGTGGCTGAGACCAAGTTCCGCAAAAGACGCCCATGGATTTGCAATATCGTAAAGGAAGCATTTTGCCATGGATTCAAGGCTGCGCGAGTTCTTTGCGTTATGGTAGACAATGCCGCCGGAAGCCGCACTTTGGGCGTCCATAATCCCGAGATATTTCGCGGAATTAGCAAGGCGCTTGCTTGTCGATTGCGCCATGCCGTAGGATATTTTCAGAAGCGCCATGCCAAGGTGACTGTGATGCGTCTCCTGCGCCGCATATTCGTCGGCGAGATATTCCCTGTTGCGGCTTATGGGCAGGAGCGCGGACTCAAGCAGGAAATAAAGGCCCCATAACGGCAGCCACAGCAGATTGAAGCGCGAACATGCCTCGAAAAACAACTGGAGCACCGCTGACATCGGCGTCATGACTATGAAGTCCCTGCTTTTCAGGTGGCCCATTTCATGGGCAAAGACGGAAACGCGCTCTTTCTCGTCCAGACTACCGAACAGTCCTTCTGTCACGACAAGCCTTGCGTCCCATCTGCCGCGGCCGTATACAAATGAATTCGGGCATGGATCTTTTATGAGGCCAAGCCGGGGAAGCCTGAACGAATGCCTCTTGCACGCTTCTTCTATGAACGAGGCTGATGCAGGGCTTTTGCTTTGCAGTTCTGCGAGAGTTATCCATTGCAGGCCGTACAAGCGTGTCAGGATGCGATCAATTACAAAGGAACCGCCAAGCCACGAAACCGATGCGAACAATGCCGCGAACGCCGCAAAAACGGAAAGGCTTATCGCGCCGACAAGAAGCGCAGGCCAGAATGCCGCTCCTGCAAGAATCACGTAAAACGCAATCCCCGAAAACGCCGTTGTGAAGAATCCCATACACGCTTAATTGGGGCTTGCCTGACTTAAGCGTTTTTCCCGGCACCGCGTCACCGCGGAAAACGAGCCGTAAACAACAGTAACTACAAAATCATAAACAGATGTTCTTTGCCATTGCTTGCCGGTTCCTTTACGGGCAGGCCATGTTCTGTCTTATGTTTTCTCCGTGCGCGGGTGCGATGGCAAAGGCAAGCATGGCTAAAACAGCAAGCACGAGGAGATTATAGGAATTTCTTTCCCGGACCTCCGCTGAAAAGTCCGCTTCTGCAAGAACCCGTTCAGAACTGAAGTATCTCGTCTTTACGCCGTATACGCCGCCTTCAGGAAAAACGTACGTGAACGCGACGTTTCCTGCCTGCGGCGCAAAAGTGCCTGCGAAAAGCACGTCATCGCCCCTGGAAATCCTTACCCAGACGCTTTCCGGCTGCAGGGCTTCTTCTGACGTTGCGTTCCCGAGGTTGAAGGTCAGTATGGCGCTTTGCCCTGCGGTAATGTTGGCCGGCGAATAACCGAAATCGGCAAGATATCCGCCCACGACAATGTCCTGTCCTGCGTCAAGGTGTGCAAAGCCCGCTGACGCCATAAGAAGGACAAGGAAAAATTTCTTCATAAATCTTAACGCTTCGGTAAAGATTAATACTGTCCTGAATCATTTTATATCATGCCTGAATCGCAAGCTTTTGCGTACAATGCCGGCATCAGCCTGCAAAATATCGGTATAGATGGATCGGACGCAAGAATTCTGATGGTTGCCATCGCCGGCATGATCATAGGCACGGGTCTTTTCTTCCACGGCTTCACGCTGCTCAAAAGAAGGCAGATGATACAGAACACTCCGACTTCAAAAATAAGGTCCATAGCAATGGGCCCGGTAGAAGTCCACGGCAAGGCCGTACCTGCGGAAAAGAAGATCATGGAAAGCCCCTTTTCCGGCAAGCAGTGCGTATGGTACCGGTATACGGTAGAAGAATACCGAACAACAGGCAAGCATCATTATTGGGCAACCGTCAAGAACGGCGACAGCGGAGTGCCTTTCTTCGTCAAGGATGAAACGGGTTCCGTCCTCGTTAATCCCAAAGGGGCAGAAGCGGATATTCCCATGGACTATGAGTGCAATTCAGGCTTCGGAAAGGATCCGCCTGCGAGAGTAAGAAAATTTCTTAAATCCGATGCCGCAGGGTTTGAAGGTCTCTTCGGGATAAATTCTACCATGAGGTACCGGGAGTATTTCATAGCCCCGGGCGACAAGCTTTACGTGATGGGAACTGCTGCAGATAATCCGTACGTCGAAGAAGGCAGAGGAACGAAGAATGAAGAAGACATAATGATACAGAAGGGGGCGAATTTCTTTTATATCTCGGATAAGCCTGAGAAAGAGGTGGTTTCTTCTATGGCATGGAAAATCGCGGCGAGCACGATAGGAGGGGTAATTATGGCTGTGGGCGGCCTTGCAATAACGCTTTTATATATCGGGCTGTTATAAGATATAAGGGATATCAAATGGCAGGCATAGACACGGTAATTCTTGCAATAGCAGGCTTCTTCATAATAGGGATAGCATTGTTCGTCATAGCGGTATACAACGCGCTCGTTACATTGCACAATAACATAAAGAAATCCCGCTCTAACATAGATGTTCTGTTAAAGCAGAGGAGCGATGAGTTGCCGAAGCTCATAGAATCCGTGAAAGGCTACATGAAGCATGAGAAGGGCACGCTCGCCGAACTAACGAAGGCAAGGACCCAGTTCCTGAAGGCCAAGACCACGTCGCAGAAGGCTGCTGCCGACAACATGATAAGCGAGGCGCTCAAGACCATATTCGCGGTGTCGGAGAACTATCCGAAACTCCGCGCAAGCGAGAACTTCTCGCAGCTGCAAACCCGAATAAGCGGCATCGAGAATGAATTGGCCGACCGCAGGGAGTTCTACAACGACAGTGTGAACACCTACAACATAAAAATACACACCTTCCCTGACATGTTCTTCGCCAGCATGCTTGGCTACAAGAACGAAGAGATGTTTGTTGCGTCAGAACACGAAAGAAAGGACGTCAAGGTTAAGTTCTGATTTTTGCGCCCGTTTGCAATATTTCGTATGGATAATAAGCTGATGAATTGTCATTCGATTTGATTAGTTCACAGTCAATGGATAGATCGGGCACTGATTCTCATGTTTCCTAATTCTTGCGCCGACTTGCGGGTTTTCAATTTAAGCTTTTACGGCATCGGTATTCTGATGGACGCGATAAAATTCCTGCAGAACGCAGCAAGGCTGAAGAAGGTCAGGCGTGCCGGCTGGGTTATAAGAAAAGTTCCTAATGCCGAATCCGTCGCCGAGCACAGCTTCATGGCGTCGCTGGCGGCCTTTGTGCTCGCCGGCACGGCGGGCGTGGACAAGGACAAGACCATGAAAATGGCGCTTGTCCACGATTTAGCCGAATCCATAGTCGGCGACATAACGCCTGAGGACGGCATTGCCAAGAGAGAAAAGCACGAAAAGGAAGAGAAGGCGTTTGAAACGCTTCTGGAAGACTTAGACGACAGGGAAATCCTTGATCTATGGCACGAATACGAAGAGAGAAAAACGCCTGAATCGATGTTCGTCCACGATGTGGACAAACTGGAAATGAGCTTGCAGGCGCTTGAGTACGAGAAGCGGCACGGCGCTTATCTTGAGGACTTCTGGCAGAATGCCGAGCAGAGCATCACGACAAAGCACATCCGCGCATTATTCGAGATGCTGAAGGAACAAAGGGAAGAGAAGTAACAAACATCCGGCAGGTATTTTTTCAAGAATCACGGCTCGCAGTATTCTATTTGCACCGTGGCCGGATTGCCGCCTTCAATAGCGCCCGTGGTGAAATCGGAAGAGGCTCTTACGTCAACGTGAGAAAACTCTCCTGAACCAACTAATTCGGTGACTGCCTGACTTTCCAGCCAGAAGGCCAGTTCATCGATTCCCGAAGCCGCCTTGGACAGAATCGCATCCGTAATATCCACATAAACCGTGCCGGCAGCCGTAGCCGGCTCGCATGTAGGCGCGGCTTGGCCGTGGGATATGAATTCCGATATGCCGAACTTGTCGTTGCTGTCGCCCGTGAGAGAGGAGACGACGCAGCCCCCGGATTGGTATAAAGAGAAAACCGAGGAAAGCATGCGCGAGCCTGCCGGCAAGCCTATGCCGGAAAACTTGTATAAGCCTGTATGCGATTGACCGCTATTGTCAGCACCCATGATATTTATTGTGCCGGAACTGGCAATGTTTGTGCCACCGACTACTTCGGCGTCGTAAGACGCAGGCTTTGTAATCGTCTTCATTTTTCCCGGAGCGCACGGTTCCACAAAGGAAACCTCAACTGCCTTGGGGTTAAGATCGCTATAGTCATAATATGCCGCCACTTTTACCGCACCTGCCTTTGAAGATGAAAGGCTCACCGAGCAGCCCGCATTGGAACTGGTAAATCCGGGAATCTCGCACTTGCCAGACGAGAGCCTGCCGTCCGAAGACGAGAAATACATGACACAGGGCTGCGAACTTGAGCACGCACTATGGGCAGTTATCTGCACAGATGATGACCCATCAGCCGGTATATAATACCGCGTCGTGCTTGCCTGGAATGCTGTTGAAAAGTCCGTATCATCCCTGATAGTGGTCGCCTGCGTAACTGAGGGAGAGACATAATCGTCATAAGTCGCGTATGCGGTATCGCTCATTTCAGAGACGATCGGTATCGCCTGCACGGTTATGCTGCTTGTGGCGAACTCGCCCGGCCTAAGCGTAATAAAATTCCCTTCGCCGTCCTTCAAGTCGCACTCTGCGCCGCCTTCCACAAGGCGGCAGTAATGTTCATATGCTACGCAAAACGTGTCTCCGTCGCGCGTTCTATATTCTGTGCATCTCCAATCGCCGCCCATGAAAGCCGCGCCGTAAGAAAGCCTGTGAAATACTTTTATGGAACTTGCGTCGCCGGAGCCTCTATTCGATACCTTCACATTATACGTTGCGCGTCCCAACTGCATGTCTCCAAACATTCCAAATCTCCCGACAGTAACTGACGTTGTCCCGTCTATATCGAGGTTTAGCGTCTTTGATACATCAATCGGTGTCGTGGTTGATATGACCGGCGCTCCCTCGAAACAATAGAGCCTTGCAAGGCTTGTTCCACAGCTTACAGATCCGTAGTTGGCCCAGAAGCCACTGGAACTATCCGACCGTCCTGT
>JAGVVY010000005.1 GCA_018304585.1 Candidatus Aenigmatarchaeota archaeon
GTGTCAATACACCCGTTCACGGACGGCAACGGGCGCCTGTCAAGGCTTCTCATGAATTACATACTAAAGAAGAACGGCTATCCCGAAATAAACATATACATAAAAGACCGTAACAACTATTTGAGGGCCGTGAGAAAAGCGAACGACGGGGATTATCAAATGATTTGCGATTTTGCCTGCAGGACACTGCTTAAAAACTACGATTTCCTGAAGGCTCAATAAATATGGCAAATGACAGAAGTATCCGGGCAAAATTCTGTCTTTGCTGTACGTAGAGAATGCCTGAAAACTAATGTCATCTACTATAACATCCGACCAATCCATGTCTGTCCTCCATTTCAATAAAAGAAAATCATATGAAAGATGAAGCCGACTACAACAGCCAGCCAATAAATCTATTGCGAACTATTGATAGCATGAAGCTAACCCTGATTCTCATCGCAGTCATGGCCGCGGCGTTCGCCGTCTCGCTAACCGGCCTTGAGAGCATCGTGAACTTTTACGGCCTTTCGGGCGGCAACTTTGCGGCGCGGCCTTACGTTATTTTCACGTCCATATTCCTTCATGCCGACCTTGCGCATCTTCTGTCAAACGTATTCGCGCTCTTTTTCTTCGGCGCGGCGGTCGAGGCTGAAGCCGGCAAATCAAGGATGCTCCCCCTTTTCTTTGCCGGCGCGCTCGCAGGCGCGGCATTTTCCCTCCTTTATTACCCGCCTCACGAGCTGGCTATAGGGGCATCGGCCGGCGTCTTTGCCCTTGTCGGCGCGGGTATGCTGCTCAGGCCGATGGACATATCGTTCTATCCGTACTTTGTGCCTGTGCCTCTGGCGCTCCTCGGCGCGGGCTACATACTCTACAACATATACGGCTTCTTCTTTGATGCCGCTTCCAACGTTTCCTATGTCGCCCATTTCGGCGGTATTTTCGTGGGCCTTGCATACGGCTTCCGCCGCCAGGGCATAAAGAAGTCCATGCTCGTCATCGCATTTTCCGCTTTCGCGCTCTATCTTCTCGCGGCGTTCCTGCTGAAATAAACTTCTTATAGTACCGCCGCCATAATCATGAAATGGCAAAAGGAGTAACCGAAGTAATTGCAATCATACTACTATTGCTCATAACGGTTGCAGTTATTGGATTCGCAACGGGTTTCTTCCAGTCAATCGTGACAACGGGTGGACAGCAGGCGCAAGACGCGTCTAAAGCAACAGGAGACAGAGTTCATTCCATAACCATCAAGAATGCCGGGACGCAGGACATAGACACAGCCAAACTCTCATTCCTTGTAGACGGCAGCTCTGTGACATGCATTCCTGCATTGTCAGGCTCCAAAAGCCCGGGACAAACCATAACATGTGAGGGTATTACCTGTGCAAGCGGGGACGCTATAACCGTATCCGCTCCGGGAAACACGGTAACTGGAGTATGCCCATCGGCATAAAAACAATTTAGTTTTTTCTTTTCCGTTTCCTTATTATTGGCCCTGCCAAAGCCGCGTATAGGCATTTGCAAAACATTTTGCATCAACCGATAGGTTGTGGCGTACCGCTTAGGGTACTGCTGTTTATCATCGTTTGCACAATGCGTCTGCGCGCATCGAACCTTTTTATAGCGGCTCTCCCATATTTGGTCAGGCGATTGAATGAAGAAAGGTATAACGCCGGTAATTGCAATCATACTACTGTTGCTCATAACGATTGCAGTTATTGGATTCGCAACAATTTTCTTCCAGTCAATCGTGACAACGGGTGGGGAACAGGCGCGAAACGCATCACAACAGACAAGCTCAAGGGTTCTTCAGGTCATAGAATTCGTAGTTGCATCTAAAGACTCTATAAGCGTCAAGAACTCCGGCGCTGCAAACATATTGAAGGAAGACATCAGCTTCCTTGTCGGCGGTTCTCCGGTTCCTACTTGCGGCGGAACAAGCTCGGGTGATGTCTTGATCGGCAATAGCGCCGAACCCGCAGAAGCTGCGCCAGGACAACTCATAACATGCAGCCTTGATGGCGTCTGCGATGGTGACAATTCGGGCAAGTCCATAACCGTCGCCGCGCCTGGCAACAGCATAACGGACAAGGCTTGCCCCACGGCCTGATTATATGCGGATAAAGTTTCCGTTTTCGGAAGGCTTTGTTGCAAAAGCCTTTTTACGCCCCCATACGCCGGCATGCTTAACTATAGCAAATGACAGAAGCATTCGGGCAAAATTCTGTCTTTGCTGTACGTAGAGAATGCCTGAAAACTAATGTCATCTGCTATAATGCAACACGCCGATTGCATTCTATATCCATTTACGCAACAACGCTTTTTTCGCAAAAAACCTTTTTATACGGGCTCCCGCATACTTAGTTAGGTGATTGAGTGAAGAAAGGTATAACGCCGGTAATTGCAATCATACTACTGTTGCTCATAACGATTGCAGTTATTGGATTCGCAACGGGTTTCTTCCAGTCAATCGTGACAACGGGTGGACAGCAGGCGCAAGACGCGTCTAAAGCAACAGGAGACAGAGTTCACCATCAAGAACGCAGGAACGAAGAATATTTTAGGTACAGAATTATCGTTCCTTCTTGCAGGCAGTCCCATAGCATGCTCCCCTGCCCTGACTAATACCGACATTATTTTACCAGGGAAGACGGTTACATGCGTAATTGGAACAACAGCAGGAGATGACTGCGCGTCTTTGGCCGCTATAACTGTATCCGCGCCGGGAAACACGGTAACTGGAACTTGTCCATCGGCATAAAAATAGTTTAAGTTTTTTCCGTTTACTTATTCTTATCTTATAGATATGGCAATGCAAAGTCACTGCATATTTAAAGTTGAGGAAATAACTTATCAAAGTGTTTTGAATGGAAAAGAAACCCAGCACGGTAAAGGCGCAGAAACCAGGTAGCTTCGTCCTCATAGACGATGTCCCTTACAAGGTTGACAGCGTCCAGATATCCAAGCCCGGCAAGCACGGCTCGGCCAAGGCAAAGCTGACCGCATCCGGCGTTTTCGCACCACAGAAGAAAATAATAGTTCAGCCTGCGGATGCAAGGATAGACGTTCCGATGATAGAAAAAAGGAACTGCCAGATACTGAGCTTCATCGGCCCGAATGCGCAGATCATGGATCTTGAAGATTATTCCACTAACGAGGTCCTCCTGCCTGACGAACTCAAGGGCCAGGTCAAGGAAGGCGACGAAGTCCTTGTCTGGAAATACGGTCATTACATGATGATCAAGGGCAAGAAGTAACAGCCTATCATGATTTAGTTTGCCATACTTAAAAATAAAAATCAGATATTTTTATAAATGTTTCTTGGGGATTCTTAGCGTGTCTTGCACTTCTGCCTTCTTTTACCGTATCATGCCTTAATGGTCTTGGTCTGGTATTTTCGTTTCCGATTTCATGCCGAACAAACTAAAAAATGTAACCATACGGCAATAAGGGTCGAGATATTAATTCCTGAAGCATGTTGAAGGTTTATATAGTCGCCGACCACAAATAGTCTAAAGTGACAAAATGGCAAGAAGATCAAGAAAAGCAGCAAGGACAAAGAAGAAAAGCGATTTCGTGCTCACAAGCCACGACGAGGAAAAGCTTCTCCTCTTCGCATCCGGTCTGCTGTTGGGCGTGGGCCTTTCCCTGTCGCTATTCTTCAACTATTGGTGGTACGGGGGAATGGTCGCTATAGCGCTTGGCGTAGTATTGCTTCTGATAGAAAAGAGGCAAGGCTAACCGGGCATTTGATTCTGTTTTTTCAATTAATTTTTCCTTTAGTAAAACTACTGCTCAAGGCGTGAGCCTCTTCCTGTCGCGCGGGAAGAGGACGCACTCGCGAACGTTCTTCATTCCCGTGATTACCATCGTGAGCCTGTCAAGGCCGATGCTCCATCCGCCGTGCGGGGGCATGCCGTGCCTGAACGCGTTGAGGTAGAACTCGAAATTATCGGGATTCATCCCGCGCCTCTTCATTTCCCTGACAAGCTCGTCGTGCTTGTGTATCCTCTGGGCGCCGGAGGATATTTCAACGCCGTCCATGAGAAGGTCGTACGCGCGGCATATCTTCTCGTTGCCCGGCTCGGGCATGGAATAGAATGCCCTCAGGTCCGTGGGCCATTTCGTGACTATCACGGGATTGTATTTCTTGTTTATTATCCTCTGCATCTCGGGGGTGAAATCATCGCCCCATTCGAGCTTTGATTCCTGGTTTATGATGCCCCTTGCTTCGTCGTAAGTTATCTGCTTTATTCCTTTCGGGGGCGTCGCGTCCCTGCCAAGAATTTTCATTTCCCCGGCGCATTCGGCTGAAAGGCGCGAATAGATGTACTTGATCACACCTTCGAGATAGTGGAGTATTTCCGGCTCGCCGTTTACAAAAGCCATTTCTATATCCATCTGCATGGATTCATTGAGATGGAAGGACGTATCATGCTCTTCTGCGCGGAATACCGGACACTGTATTATGACCTTGTCCAGACCCGATGCCATCAATATTTGCTTGTAGAGCTGCGGACTCTGGACAAGAAACGCCTCTGTATCAAAATATGATATGGGGAACAGATTGGTTCCTCCTTCGGTCGCCGCCGCGACTATTGAAGGCGTGTTGACCAGTATGAATCCGTTCTCTTCCAGATACCGCACGAAGCTGCGCTGTATCACGTCCCTTACGCGGAATATTGCGCGAACTTCGGGCCTTCGCAGGTCAAGATAGCGGTAATTCAACCGTGTATCAAGGTTCGATTTCACGTTCAGGTCAAGCGGCAGCGGCTTTTCCGCCTTGTTGAGAACCGTTATTGCCGACGGGATTATTTCCTTCCCTCCGGGCGCTTTCTCGTTTATCCTCACAATTCCCCTGACAGAAACAACGTCTTCCTTGTCGACGCTCCGCATATCTTCAAGGACTTTGGCGTCCGTCTCGCCCGCTTTCCCCAGGACCTGGGTTTCGCCCGTCCTGTCCGCGACTATCAGGAACTTTATTTTGCCGGTATCGCGGATGTTCCTTGCCCAGCCTGCGATGGTGACTTCCCTGCCGCCGAGGTCTTTCCCTATTTCAGAGGAATAATAGGTTCTCAGCATGCTATACACCTATGTTGAAGAATAGCGTGAATATCGCGTACCATGCCGCAAGGAAAATGAATGCGCCGTTGCCGGCAAGCCATTTGTAGTTTTCGGGCTTGAGCAGGAACATGAGGGCAACGCTCACAACTGCAAGCATTATCAGGGCGATGCCCAGCCCGTAAAGCGGCACTCTCGCCGTGGCTGAAAGCGCGCCTGCGGCTATGCCTGTTGCAGCATAAATGAGCGTGGACTGCAGACCCTTGTCCATTACCACAATTTTGCCTGCCGGCTTTCCGCCAGCAGCATTTTCGACGTTGTCCATGATTTCCTCGCCATCTCCGGCAGCTCTTTATTCCTTTTCAGCCAATCTTTTAAAAAGGCTATAGTCCTCTCGTCAGACGTGTAGCCGGTGCCGAAATATCCGTATTCCTTGTGCAATTTCGCTATTTCCCCCTCCCTTGCGCTCTTTGCAAGGACGGACGCAGCAGAGACTTCAGCATAATTTGCGTCCGCGTAATTCTCGCATATTATCTCCGCGTCCATCAGAAGCCCGCCCATGACCTTTTCGGCAAATTTCCTCGTGTTGGTTTCCGGGCAATCGACCACGATCTTGCCGGGTTTCAGCGCCTTTATCATCTGGCGCATCTTGTCTATCTCCAGACGATTCAGGTTTCCGCACGAATCTATCTCTTCGCAGGGAATTTTCAATATAATATAGTCAGAACAAAGCGCCTTCAGGACTGGAACTAGGGACTCCCTCTTCTCCGCGGAAAGGACTTTGGAGTCCTTCACGCCCGTGGCGCGCAGCTGCGCAAGCTTTTCTTCCTCAATGAGATAGCCGCACATGACCATAGGCCCAAGCACCGGCCCGCGACCTGCTTCGTCGATTCCGAGAACTTTCATCGCGCCACAATTGTCAATGGTCTTGGATGTTTATATCTCTACGGCTTCTTTTTCCTTTGTTTCTTCTTCGGCACCGTTTCAAAAGGCGGGAGATTTACTTGCGATATTGCATAATCTTGCATGCCATTAAGGCAACCGTAAACTATCAGAACGAATGGCATATTATACGCTGTTATAGCCGGATCGAGCCCTTTTTCTATGCCGGCCCTGAATTTCTTGACTTGTATTTTTGCGCCTGCTTCTATCTGCGCATCTTTCATGGATTTGACTTCAACGGGAATATAGAAAATCGCATCACAATCCCCGGCGCCATATCCGACTATCCCGATTTCAAGAACAAGATCGGGCATAGCCGTATTGACTGCTTGATTGCCGTTTTCGTCTTTCGGCATATAATCCAGATGCACGCTCCTTATGTGCGATATTCCGGCCGCGCGCTCAATATAAGGAAGCAATGTTTCCGGCCTATTGTAAAAAACATCTGAAGCCTGTCGTGCGCCGTAACAACATGGCCGTCTGTAAGCGTCATATATAGCAAATGACAGAAGTATCTGGACAACTCTGTCTTTGCTGTATGCAGATGACATTAGGATGCCTGAAAACTAATGTCATCTACTATAGAACCCTTTTCTGCTTGTAAATTTCCTATCTATTTAAGTCTAACCGCGAAGGAATAGGTAGCGGGATGGAGCAGCCCGGAGTGCTCATCGAGTTTGCGGCTTTGCCGCGAGCATGAAAGGCCCATAGGTTGCTCTGGGGCACCCGATGATATCTTTTTTCAAAGATATCGGGGATAGGTCGGTGGTTCAAATCCACAAAAGGTCTGGCATTCAGCCCTTTGGAGAACTCCCGCTATCGGCCTCCCTATTTTTTTCTTTAGAGTTGCCCTGCTTTCTCGTTTTCCGCCTCTTCCGGAAGTCGCGTTTTATAGCAGTCCGGTTAATGACGGAAGAATTATAATCAGAAATGCTCTATGCAAACGACGTTGTAAAATGCTCCAAAATCAACGCACCCTTTATTTACCGCCGCCTTTAAACGGTTTCGCGCATTTATTCGGTCCATGCAAGGCCGCTATCTAAGGAACTTGAAGACCTATATGGCTGCAGCCATGACAACCGGACTTCTTGGGCTGGCACCGGCATGCGCCGAGCCTCCGGCGATAAGCCAGCAGGAATACTGCAACAGGACTACAGTTACCAGAACGCTCGCTATTGGAGGAAAAATACCGGTGGAAGATTACATTGACGGCAAGGTCAGAAACATGGCAGAGATAACGCTGGAAGACGTCAGAGGCGATGATATTTTTATAGGCGTGAAAAACGTGGGCCACGAACGTATGGCAATATACGATACAGGCGAACCCCGCTCATGGGGCATCGTGGGATCCGATGCCCATGGAAACAGGCAGGCCCTGTATGTCGCCGGGTTTGTTCCGAGCGGAAATGAAACCGCTACACTTACCACGATGCCGTATAGATGCAGTAAGGGGGACGAAGACGCAAATCAGCCGCCGAAACCGGCGTAAATCAAGCTTTCGTAAATGTTATCATCGGCATCATCAACTTTTAATCGCTTCTGAAAATACAGCCCATGAAATTTTACAGCGGGCATAAAGACGTAGTTTGCAGCATGAAAATCGGTGACCGCAACGCCCAATCGTTTTTTCCTTCGATTACACGGCATCCGTAAACAGCAAGGATGTCCGGATAAACTACGGCACAGTGGACGTAACGCCGTGCCCGGCAACATCAACCCCGTGGATGCAATGTTATACGCTGAGATTTTCGCTCCCGAATACAAAAATATTGCAAAAGGCCCCATTATCAGATGAATAAGCGCCAATGGCATTTGGAGCGTATGACCGCCGAACCCACGCCTCCCTGAATCAGCACCCTTCGCTGCCGTCTATTCCGCAGTACGTCGTGAATTTGTAAGTCCAGTTCACGCCCGTGCCTTCGCTTGGGTATTGCAGCGACGACCATTCGTTCCAGCCTATGTTGAGCTCCTTGACCGCTATGCCCCGCTCGGCAAAGGCGAGCCCCGCCTTGCGCGAAAGCATGCAGGAGTGCGCCCAGCAGTAGACTATGAGTTCCTTTCCTTCCGGCACTTCATAAGAGCTTATCTGCTCATACGGGACGGACACTGCGCCAAGCGCGTGGCCCTTCGCGTAGGAAGCCGGGTCGCGGACGTCCATCAATACGTACGATGTGTCATTTGCTCCCATCCGCGCTATGATGTCGGTCGGGCTTACCATGTACGCGAGCTCGGTTGAATAATAATCCCTTGCAGACGGCACGCCGCCCGCCATCAAGCCTGCGATGAAGCCCAATGCCGCAAGCAGCGCCGCGGCCAGGATCATTTTCGCACTGTTATTTTCCATGCAATAATAATACCAATCGGGAATTTAAGTTTATTCCTTGCTGAAACCTTTATAGTCCGGCCCGCGATAATTATATCCGGTGGTCATATGGATCTCAAAGGAAAAGTTGCGATAGTCACGGGCGGCACAAAAGGCATAGGGCAGGGCATAGCAAACAAGCTTGCCGAATACGGCGCAAAGGTTGTCGTATGCTCCAGAAGCAAGGCGAAGTCTAATAAGCCGTTTAAGGTATATGGGAAGGTTAGGGGGAAGTTAGATTATCCAAAAAAAACGTTTAGCTCCTCAACGTCTATGATAAATATATTATCATATTTTTTAATAAGAGGTTTAAACTTGTTTATAATAACAGGAATAATAGAGTAATCAGTTATATCACCTTGTATTCCTAGTTTTGACTTAAACCAAGAAAATCTGTCTTTAAACGTTTCAACTCTTTCTATATGACGTAAAATTCTCCCGTACAATCCTTCATCAGTATCGGGATATATTTCTTGACGAAGAAATGTAGTACCAGTTATAGAAGATGGTGCAAAATCTCTATATTTTGCCTCACCTATAATTATTTGTTTCAATTTCTCTGAAACCCCTATAATGTCGTAGCCCAAGTCGTTTTCTGCTTTTAGCTCTTTGGGATAAACTGAATACCCATTTTCAGATACTTTATTTCTACATTCTTCTTCAAAAGTGTCCGAAGCCCACTGCTTGGCTTGACCTATAATTTCGCTTCCACTCAATGGTTGGCTTGGGGCTCTTTTAGTGTCTATGGAAAATAAATATAACAAATAAAACATAATCGTGTGTTTATCCACTAAAAAATAATCTTTATATTTAAATGTCAGGGGAGATGAAGTTGTGCTATATTTCTGAACAAATCCACTGAAATCTGGCGTAACCCCTGAATACTTACAAGTATTTTCATAATGGTTTTTTATCCCACGTGAATTCCATGTTGTATCATTTTTAACAGAACGGTATAACCCCAACAGAGCTGCCAAATCTATTGGAGTTGGGTCGTATTTGTAATTCAGTGATGTTCTGTAATGCTGCTTAAGAATATATGATATTCCAATTATAAGTCTAAAATTCTGTTGAAAAAACTTACTAAATTCCATTCCAATTCTAGGAGTTATGCGAATTATTTTTTGCTCATCAATTTTCTGATATTTGAATAAACCTTCACCTATATTCGCAGATGCGAATCCATAATTTTTATACATATCTAAGATAACATCCCAGTACTTTAAGGCTAAGGTATATTTCCCATCACTACTTATTACGAATCGTTTATTTTGTATGTCTTCCAGCATATTTGCGGTTTTGAAATGATCATTGTAGCTACGAATAAAATCATCTAATTTCTCTTTAGTTTTCAATCTGCCTACAGGGGGCGAATTGCTTAAGTATAATAATATTTCATCGCACAGTAAGACTTCTTCCATATTTGCTCTCCCAGAAAAAGCCTTTTTTATCAAATCTGCCCGTTTCCTATATACATATTCAGCAAGAGCTAGAAAGTCATATTGTTTGCTCTGTAGTTTTAGCGCAATTTCTTTTCTTCTAAGGTCTTCCTTAAAACGGCTATCGTCTGTGGCTATTGAAAATGGTGCACATAATACACACTGAGTATTAATACAGTATTCAAGCTTAGTTTTTACGTCAATGTATTTTAGCTGTTTACAACTATTGCATAGGTAATCTGACTCTATTAGCTGTTCGTTTATAGGCATGCATATAGTAATGTCTAAAAAACTTAAAAGCCAAAACCGTTCAAAAAAGTGGCTACTGTATATACCCCCAAATGAGTATGGGTCCGGGGAGATTTGAACTCCCGTCTGAGCCTATTTCTATGCGCGCGAATATGACTCATATCCTCGGGAAGGAAGGCCCGATCCTACCAAGCTAGACTACAGACCCTTCACAATCATTGCTATGGGAAAGGTTATAGTGCCAGAAGAAAATAAATAGGCTACAATTCCGTCACTATATGCGAAACAATAATATTCCCTAATTATCTGGCATCTTTCACTATAAAAGCGGCTACCGCCTGCCCGGCCTGCGGGTGAACCAGCGCAGGAGCACCGGCGTTATCACGATGCTCAGTATCACGAACGCTATGACGACGGTATACATGTCGGCCCGGATGAAGCCGGCGACCAGGGCGAGCTGCGCCATCACTATGCTGTATTCGCCATGCGGTATCATCCCTATGCCGATGACCTTCTGCTCATGCTCGTTGTAGCCGAACCATCTTGCTATCAGGCCGCATCCTATGACCTTGCCCGTGGAAACTATCAGGACAAGCGCGGCTATGACTGGTAGGAACCGCACAACCGAAGCCATGTCGAGAAGCACGGCGGAGTAGGCGAAGAATATCGGTATGAAGAAGCCGTAGGATATCGCCTTTATCTTCGGCAACACGAGCGGCTCGACCAGGGGCGACTTATTCAGCGCCACGCCTGCAAGGAACGCGCCGGTTACCGCGGCTATCCCTACGTGCTCGCTGACGAAGGCCGTTACGAACAGCACGACAAGCGGCATGGACACCATTATCTGCTCGTCCCTCATGCCGCGGAACGCACTCAGAAGCCGGCGCGCCAGCGACGAGCCTGCTGTGAGTATGAAGAAGAAAAATCCGAGTATGGCGAAGAACAGCGACACCGTTTCCCACGGCTTCACCACGCCGACGGTGAAGTAGGTCGTGAGCAGCGCCAGCGCCAGTATCGCTATGACTTCGTCGGCTATGTCTATGGCAAGGGCAAGCTTGTAGGGCCGCGACTGGAATTCCCCTATGTCGGCAAGTGAGCGCAGGGTTATCGCAGTGCTTGTAGATATCACGGCAACCCCGAGTATGACGCCGGCCTCCATGCTGCCGAAGAACACGTTGCCTACTATCAGACCGCCGACAAACGCAAGCATGCAGCCGGCAACTGCAAGGGCTATGCCGACGTACATGTTGCCCTTGATTTCGTCGAACTTCGTGGACAGGCCTATCAGGAAAAGCATGAAGATTATGCCGAAGTCCGTGATCAATTTCAGCTCTTCAGACGGCATTATCACGCCAAGAAGCGGGCCGACGATTATTCCTGCGGCGATCTCGCCTACAAGCGAAGAGAGGTTGA
This sequence comes from Candidatus Aenigmatarchaeota archaeon, assembly GCA_018304585.1. Taxonomy (GTDB): domain Archaea; phylum Aenigmatarchaeota; class Aenigmatarchaeia; order GW2011-AR5; family GW2011-AR5; genus JACQID01. The sequence continues at coordinate 11,452 of JAGVVY010000005.1, forward strand.
GCCTTTCAAATATCTCGCCCAGCAGCTTCGCTGAGAAGAGCAATATAGCAAGCGACAGGAAGAGTTCGGCCATTCAGACACACCATGTACAGCATCGCCTTATTTCCCGGTCTTTTCCTCGCGCATGGAAAGGGCATAAACTATGTCCACTATCCTTATCTTGCCGACCAGCCTGCCCTCGGAATCCACTATGATTATCCTCCTGAAATCGCGGTTCAATACCATGTTAAGCGCGTCTTCCATCGTATCGGTTTCCTTCAGAGTCACCGGATCCTCCGTCATTATGGAGCTTATCGGCTCGGTAAGAATCCCAGCGGGCAATTTTCTTTCTATTATAGGATAGTTGGAAGCGGCGCCCTCAACTTTCATGAGCTTTATCAGGTCCTTTTCGGTCACTATGCCCACGAGCTTCTTGTCCTCGCCAACGATAGGCATGACTTCCATGTTCTTCTGGCGCGCAAGCTTCACGAAATCGGCGATTGTCGCCGACGAATTAAGCGAATCGCATTTTTCGGCCATTTCCCCCAAGCGGTAATCTTTCAATATATCCTGAATCATGGTCATTCTCCGGCGGCAAACGGTGATATTTGCGGGCAAAATTATATATACGACTGAGCGGGATCAAATGCGCAGCAGGGGTTGAAACATAATTGAATACTGCAAAACGGACAGCGCCGCAGGATAGAATCAAACTGAATAAAAAAGGCAGACGTGCGTTATGGCGGTCTTGCTTGCTATGGCGCTGGCAGTGGCGGCCATCCGGGTGAAAACAGCGTTCCATGCCCCGGAACTAAGCCCGTTCCTTCATTCCACTATTACATTTATTTTTCCTTTTATAATCCCGGAAGACGGCCAGTATGATATTATGGTAAAGTTGTCCGCCGCCGTGAACTCCACAGACTTCTCCGGCGGGTCGCCTGTCCTGTAAGTGAGGTTGAATTCCTTGCTCTTTATGTCAATCCCTGCGCCGCGGGAATCCCCATAATATATGTTGCTTGTGTTGAAGCTGAACGTCATGTTCACGCGGTCTCCTTTAGCCACGCTTATCCCGGCGGCCGCCTGCCCGTCAAAGCCTGCGTCGTCCGATACGAACACGAAACTTTTCCGGCCGCCGGAAGCTGCCCCTCCTTCATCGTCAATAGTACCTACGCAGCCGGCCGAAAGGAGTATCAGGGCTAAAAAATATGCCTTCATTGCGATATTTTCCCCCTGCGTATTTATAGCCGATGCCGAAAGCCGGCTATGCAAGGGACGCCGATATGTAGTACGATGTCCGCTAAATTCCTTTATTAATTCTGTTCATGCTTTCGGGCAATTTGCCTCTAAGCTCCGTTTTTAGCATTGTAATTCAAGCTTTGCACGAAAAGTAGCCAATGAACACAAGATGTTGTGATTTTAGAAAGTCAGAATACAACCGGTTGACCGATTTTGGACTTTAGGTGCAAAGCCTGTAATTCATAAAGCTTTTTTAGGGACTGTGTAGTAGATATTCTTCATCGCGCATGACAGATACCTTTCAGAGCTCCTTCTTCCTGAGCAACTTCGCGCCCACGCCAAGAACCACGGCAAGCATGAAGCCGCCCGCGATGAAAGCGGACACGCTGTCATGCCCCTCAACCACTACCCTTGCAACGTCCTCGTCAAGTACCCTGCCGTCCGGCGACTCCATGACCGCCCTGAAGTCGTACGTGCCCGGCGAACTCAATTGCAATTGCGTCGTATACAACGTCTTTCCGCCCATGCTCTTGGAGAGGAGCTCCTCCTTGCCGTCTTTCGTGACCGTAAACTTTGTCACGGACTCGTTCTCGAACGACCTCACGGTTATGGTGCCCGGACTGCCCTCTGAAAGGAGCGATGCGTTCAGCAAAATTGTGAGGGGCCTGAAATCGATGCCCACGCGCTTTGAGGATTCGCTGTCGCCGACCTTGGCATACACAAGGAACTCGCCGGACAGCGTCTCAGGCACGGTCATCATGAATGTGAGCCTCTCTTCCGACCCGCCAGGCACCGAAACATCCCTTGTCCATGCCCCAAACGACTGCTCCGCGGCTTCGTGCGACTCGTGCTGCACCGAGCCTGCAATAAACACGGCTTCCGCAAACACTTTGACGGTTATTGCTTCGGCAGGCTTGAGCACTAATGTCACGTTGAATTCCTCGGCATTCTCCACGCTCGCTGGCGCCAATATTTCCATACCGATTCCTCCCGCAGTCACGGTCTTCGTTGATACGGCAGCGTTGACCACGGCTTGCGGGTTCTCGTCCACTGTCTCGTTCTTCACCACGATCGACACCCTGCCTCCGCCGGAAGCCGCGCCTCCTCCTGCAGCTTGGGCGCCGGTTTGCTGGGCAGATGGTTGGGCCGCGGCGGCTACGGTCGTACTGGTCGTCGTGGCCGTTCCGTCGCTCGATCCCTCAAGGAAGAATTGCTTCGTGGACAGGGAGAAGCCCGAGAACGTGACGCTGTGGTTGGCGTTGTCAACCTGGAGATTGTAAGCCTGCGTGACGTCCGCCATTCCCGCGCCCTCGTACAGCCGCCACGCCGTGTAAGTGAACTGAGGGCTGAAGTCTATAGTCGCCGTGACGTTGGAGAACGAGTTCTCGGACGAAATGTTGAACTCCTTCTGGTACAGCGTCGATCCGAACAGCGAAGTCCTCCCGACCAAGATCGCCGGCGCTGGCACGTCGACGAGCAGCCACGCCTGTCTTGCGGCGTCGCCGCTCCATGTGACGTTGTTTGCGTCCAGCGGGTCAACGGACACGCCCCTTGTCGTGCCCGACTCGTTGACGCGGATGTTGCTCGCATTAATCAGCGCCGGCCTGCGCACGGAGAACGCCTGCGCCGCGCCTGAATAAATTATCGGGTAGCTGTAAATCACATCCGCGCCCCCGGCGACGACAGGCGTTATTTTCTGCGGCGACGACAGGAGCGCCAGGGATCTCGCCGGCAGCGTTGTCGTAGTCGTTGTAGTGGTGGATGGGAAGGATTGAACCGATGACATATTCTCCGGCCCGATCTCCACTATCCTGCTGTAGGACGCCTGTACATAGGGCACGGTTTCTGCTGCAGTCGGCGTCTGGGTGTAGCCGTCGTATGCCTTGGCGTAAAAGTATGTATATCTCCGGCCGCTGCTGGAAATGTCCAGAGCCGTCTCGAAAGGAGCGGCCGTGTCCGTGACTATCAACTTTTCATCGTTCCATAATTCCACCTTCGTGACGCCGTTGTCGTCCACTGCGTCTGCCCTGAGCCTGACTGTGCCGCCATCCACGTCAACTTTCAGCGAGACTGCCGGAGGCATGTCCACTGAACGGGAGAATGTATATGCCTGCGTACCGGAACCTCCACTCTGTGTAATTGTCTTCAGCGTCATGGCGATCTGTAGGGGAAGGGAACCCATAGGCGTGATCAACGCATCAACGAAAGAAGAGTAAAACGTAGATCCTCCAGTCAAATTGCCTGGAATCTGCGCCTGCGTCGCAGGATTGGTCTGGTCCTTCCGGAAGACGACAAAGTCCTGCGGCAGACCGCCCGGTCCCTGATAACCGAATACTCTGAAGAACGTGTTTGCATTCTGGTTCCATCCGAAATCCAGAGACGGGGATCCCGCGAACGACACGTTTATGAACTCCATATAATTTGCATTGCAACTCTGGTCGTTCGTGACGGCTATGGTCTGCTTCGTGAGGTCGCATCTGCTTGTATCATGCGCCTGCGAGACGTCGATATCGTTATTTGAAAATATGCCGCGTATGATCCTTGCCGGCCAATCCGGCGACGGGGGCTGCACATAAGAAACTATATTGATTCCTGTCTGGTTGTCTGTAAACCACGCAGGCTTGCTGCCCCCTATGTATTCATTATCCTGATGATGCGTGCGTATTGACCACACGAGAACCTGCTGCTGGGCATTCTCCGCAAACCGGGAATTGTAAAGCTTGATCGGATTTACATATGATGACCACCAGAATCCTGTCATGCCGTTCCTCCATGAATGAAACTCCAGAAAATCCCTGACCCCGCAATTGCCGCACCATGTGAGGAACCCGGCTGCCCTGTTGCTATGCGCCTCGTTCCCATAGAGTATGAAATAATCCGGTTTGCCGGATACCTCGACATCCGAGCCTTCATCCGCCTGGAACCCTCCGTTTCTCAAGGTCTCCGGCCCGGATGTCGCATGCGCCCCCACGGCCACGTTCCCTATGAGAGTCTGGTAAATTCTCTGATCAAGCCAGAATATTGCTTCGTCGCTCGGCGCTCCTCCAAGGCTATTGAAGGCGCTTACGGGCATTGACATGACGCCAAGATTATGGACCAGGACGTTGTCCTGAGGGGGCGGCGTATTGACGCATCTCGGTGTGATGGCATTTTGCGGGCACGTCAACTCCATGAAATAGGGGCTGGCGACCGTATTGAACGCAACATTGTCTTCCACAAGTATGCCGTCCGAGTCGTGAATTACGTAAGCCCGGGAGCCGCTGTACCACACGGAGTTGCCGCGGATTATGCTTCCCAGCGACGAATTATGCATCTGATGGAAGTGCACGGGGTATCTTCCCAGAACGCGATCATGCCCCATGTACTTGAATTCGGCGTACTCGACGTTCCCTGCAGAACCCGACATATACATGGTGTGCGCAAACCTTCTGCCGTCCCTTGCGGACTGGGATGCCGATTCCAATGCGCCTTCATTCGTTCCAAGTATATCCGTGGTTATGAGAACGTTTCTTGTGAGCAGCCCTGCCTCCCCGCGCTCCTTCCCTGACCCCTTATGGGCAAACGAGAGCCCGGAATCAAGCGTCAGCCTTGTTCCCTCAGGCACCTTCTCCACCGCCGTTATCCTTCTAACTTCATTTTCGTTTTTGAAAGTCTCGGAATCCTCCTGGAGCGGGTTGCTCGTCTGCGTTATTACCATATAGCCGTTCACCGGCCAGTCAGTCAGATTATTCTCCATTGTAATGCTCGCCGATCCCGCCGCTTCGTCGGCCGCAAGCTTGCTCCACGTCCTGACAAGAGGGGCGCCGTGCACTTCCCATATGCCCGACGGCATGACGAAAAGCCCCGTGTCCGCAGGCGCAAGATGCGGATTGCCAAACTGGTCGGTTCCTGTGAACGTTTTCCCGTTGGGGAGCACAAATATGAGCTCGACTTTCACGTTATTGGGTATGTAGTCCGATTCCGTTCCCATATCAAGGAATCCGCCCCCGTGCACTATGATGCTGTCATTGGTTTTCAGCCGCGTGGATACGGAACGCGAGAATTTGAGCGTGCCGTATATATCAACGCCGTCAACCACCGCATCCGACTGCCCGTCATAGGCGACTATGTGCCCGGCCGTAATCGTCACCCTGTCCCCTGCCTTCGGCACGCCCGCGTCCCATGTCGCGGCGCTGGACCACGCGCCGGTTTGGACGCTTGAGATGGACGCGGCAAACGAAAACGCGGGGGAAAATAATACAAGCAACGCTATAAGCGCAAATTTCATTATTATATCTGGTTCTCCCGACAATAAATAATGTGATTAGATATTTTAGGGGCAAAATACCGATTATGCCACCGGTAGGGAGTAGACGTCTTGTTTTCCGTTGAACATGAATTCCGTTTCTTTGGCATAAAAAAGCTATCAGATGCACGCCATTAACCTTTAGTCATATCAATATCGCGCCATCCGGCACTGCGAAGAGCGTTAAAGATACGGCGACAAAATAAGGTTTAATAGCTTCGTAGAAAACCTACACTAAAGTTCCATTACTATTGCAATTTACTATAAGACTTGCGCGCCCGCAAACCGCATTGCCGTGCATCAGGGATTCATACATCCGTTTCCTTCTCTTCCGCGCCGTATATGGCGCTTCTCCCGATCTCTTCCATGACCTTTTCCGCGACCTTGATGCCCAGCAGCTCTTTCACCTTTTCCGGGTCGTTGCGCACGTCAGCGAGCCGCTTGATTCCGTTACTGTAAAGCTTCCGCGCCCTTGTGCGTCCTATGCCCCTGACAAGAACAAGCCTCAGCAGCTCCTCCTTCACGCCGTAGACGACGCGCAGCCGCACCTTGTTTATCTCCTTCGCGGCATCCTTGTCGCCAAGCGTCATCGCCAGTTCGCGGGCGGCATAAAGCATCCAGCCGGCATTCGTTTTCTTCGTATGGATTTCTCCCGGCGCAGCTCCGTATTTCTCGAGCAGCGCATCCTCGCCTGTCTCGTTCATCCAGTCAAGGAACATTAGAGACGTCTTGAATTCGCCCAGGAAATCCTCGTAGTCCATGTCCCATGCGTCTGGCGCCGCAAGGCCGGAACTTTCGAGCGCGGTCTCGATATCCTCGGCTTCCTTCTGCTTGACGCGCAAGAGCGGCATCATCTCGACGCAGTGATTCATGGTCATGAGATATTCAAGAGCCGACTTCTTTCGCACGTTCTTTATCAGATGATTCGCGGAAAGCGGATCTATGTAGAGCTCGGCCACGCGCCTACCGAGCGCCGTTGCCTCAAGCGCAGGATCCGTGTTCAGCTCGAAAGCAGGCATGAAGTCGCCGAGCGTTGCGGCCTCGCCGGAGAATTTTATGAACCCGAAGTCCTTCAGTATGCGCAAAACTTTCTCTATCTTGGACATGACGTCTTCGATATCGCCGTACTGGTGGGCAAAGAACGTCTTTGAGAAGAAGTTCCGCAGCTGGCCTTTGGAGGTCGCGAAGTTTGACGTCACAAGAGCCAAAACGTGCATCCTCAGCACAGGCTCAACCGAAAGCTTGGAATAGATGTTCTCGGTTTCGCCGTTTATGTAGCGCTCTTCCATGGCGCTTTTTTCAGCTTCACTCTTCGCCAGAAGTATTGCCTCCCCTTCCTTGTCGTAGCGGGGCCTGCCTGCCCGTCCGAACATTTGAGATATTTCTATGTTAGGGATGAAGTCCATGCCGTACTTCATATAGCGCTTCGTGTCCCTGACAATGACGCGGCTCGCCGGCAGGTTCAGGCCAAAGGCAAGGCTTGTTGTCGCCGTTATGAAATTTATCTTTCCTGCGCGAAAATTATCCTCGATAAGCTTCCTCTGCTTCGCTACAAGCCCTGCATGATGGAACGCGCTGCCTTTTCTTACTATAGTTGCAAGGCGCCTGCACTGCTTTGTCGGCGAGGGCAGGGCGCGCTCTATGTCGTTCGCTATTTTTTCAAGTTCAGGACTCGCCACCGGAATCTTCGCAGCTATCTTCTCGGCTTCGGCCTCGGCGCTCCGGCGCGTTGAAACGAACACGAGCGCCTGCTTTTTCCGGTCAAGCGTGTCCTTGCACAAGGCGAACTGGTCCTTGTGGCCGTTGCTTATGGCGATTTTTTCGTTGCCAAAGTGGATGAAATTGTCAAGGAATACGCCCTTCTTCAGCTTTACCGGCCGATAGTCGCTCTTTACAAGCTCCGCGGAAAGCCAGCCGGCTATTTCTGACGCGTTCTTTATCGTTGCCGAAAGTGCAAGAATCTGGGCGTTAGATTCCGCGCGCAAGCGCGTAAGGACCATCTCAAGCGTGGGCCCCCGCGAGGCATCGTCCAGCAGATGAACTTCGTCCGATATGACCAGCGTCACGTCCCGAACCCACTGCGCCTTGTGCCGCAGCAGCGAGTCCATCTTCTCGTTGCTCGCAATGATGAGGTCATAGTTCTTCAGCCATACGTCTTCCGAGTCCATGTCGCCTACCGATATCGCAACCCTCATGCCTATCTTCCCGTAACGCGACTTGAACTCATCGTATTTCTCGGATCCCAGCGCCTTTAGCGGGACGAGATACACCGACTTCCCGCCGGAAAGGAAATGCCTGAGAAACGCCATCTCGGCTATCAGCGTCTTTCCCGAAGCCGTTGGCGCGGCAATGACCAGGTTCTTGCCATCCAAAAGCCCCGCCTTCACCGCTGCCTCCTGCGGCGGATTAAGCTTCTCGGCTTCTTCCGATAGAACGACCAAGGCTTTCTCCGGCAACGGAAGCTCTTTCACAAGCATACATATTACTTCGGAAGAAAGGTTTTATGGGTTAAAGCTTTGCACGAAAAGTAGCCAATGAACACAAGATGTTGTGATTTTAGAGAGTCAGAATACAACCGGTTGACCGATTTTGGACTTTAGGTGCAAAGCCGTGGGTTAAACAACGCTTATATTCCACCATATGCAATTATCAAAATGCAGAGAATACCGCACGTCATATCAGCCGGCGTGATACTTGTCCTCGCATGGTATTACTTTTTCAGCCTTGGCAGGCCTTTCGGCATCAATTATCTTAATGCGATAGCTGCGTTCTCGGCCGTCTTCATCATAGGATTGTCATTTCTCATGGGGCCGATATCGCGGTTCGTGCCGGCGCTGCAGCAGGATCTTCAATTCAGGAAGACGTTCGGGCTATGGGGTTATGCGATGGCGTGCGTCCATCTTGCGCTTGTGCCTGCAGTGCTGCTGCAAAGCAGCAGGGAAATGACGCTTGCCGACGGGGCATCAATGGCATTTGCCGCAGTCGCTTTCATGATATTTACCCTGATGGCTGTCACGTCCACTGGCAAATGGATAGCGACTCTCGGCTACGAGAACTGGCAAAGCCTGCAAAGGACGGGATACGTTGCCATGGCGGCCATGATACTTCATGTGGCGCTGCTTGAAGGAGGAGTATTCTTCTCAAGAACGACGGGCATTGCGGCCATGACGTTCATACTCGCCGTCTTTCTGTTGAGGGCGCTCGTTCTTGTCATGGGCGCCAAGAAGACCCAGAAGCCGAAGCTTCAGTAGGGAAAAAGTCCGTGCATCGGAGCGGGCCGAAGCCTACGGCTACACTATCGCCGGAAGAATTGGCGGTTATGATATAACGCCCTGCAACGCTTCCATCCGCGTTTTTGCCCACAACTTCTGAAATCCCGTCGCCGGTCCGATGCAACTCCAACGTGTCAAATACCGAATACTCCTGCACTCCCGAAAATGGCAATTCCCCGCCCGGCATTATCCTGATTTTATATCTGGCCACGTCTATAGGTTTCCCGTGGTGCTTATCCTTTAACGTCAACGTGTCCCCGTCGCGAAGGTTACCTATTCCCGTAATCCCGCTGCAGTCCGCAAGCGGCTCTAAAAAATTATACCGAATTCCTTCTTTCTGTTGTCTTCTATAGTCGTCCAGAGGTGCCGAACATAGCATACTGCCAGCGTAAAGCAAGACTGATAGCCCCGCATACCCAAGCCATTTGCTTATTCTCATGTTATCAGAAAAACGGCGATTTATTTATAGTTAACCCAGTAAAGATTCCGAATATGATTTACTGGGTTCACATATAGTTCCCAAGGAAGTAATACATATTTGTTTCCTTGGAGAACTATAACTGGAACTCTTGGTTCATGCTTATACGGAAAACGCAAATCCTGTCTCAAGCCCGTTCACGCTTACCATGTACGGCCCCTGGCCAGTCGGGCTCATGTCGAGGTATACCGTCTTCTCCATGAGCACCATGTCCCTGGTGCATGCTGCGCCCGTTTGCGTATATGTCACGTCCACGAAGAACGCATTCCCTTCCCTGCGCACGCCAATATCGTTCAGCGTTGTGCAGCTTCTTCCGCCATACTGGCCCTTTATGGTCACCGGCATCTGCTTCGTGGCGTTGTTGTACTGCCCGATAGACACGTCCGTTATAGCGACGTTATGGATTCCGATTGTGCCAGGCGCGGTGACTGCATCGCGCCTGATACTCTCGAAAACGAAGGACACAGGCTTGCCGGTCTTGGCTATTTTCACTATGTGGTACGGGGTGGTGAACGACATCGTCACTAACGCGCCTTCCGGTGGCGTAGTCTCCCTGACATACACCACTATCCCGTTTGGCGTTTCCTCTATCCGCGTGATTTCAACCGAATATCCGCCGGATGAATGCTGCTTTATCACCGCTATGGCGGTTTCCTTGCCAAAGTCCGGCATAATGATGTTCTTTCCCGCAAACAGCCTGTCCCATTCGCTCTGGTTGTTTATGACATACTCGCCGTATTTCTGCATGAAATCAAAATCGTATGTGCCGGAAGCTATGCTGTTGAACTCGATGCCCCGTCCGGAAATAATATTATCTACCGCCATCTCGAACGCTGCCTTGGCGCCGTTCACGTTCACCGTGTAGTTGCCGGCAGGCAGCCCGTAGACATCCAGCGCCACGCTCTTCTCAAACGGCACTATGGACTGGGTACAATATGGCCCTGTCGGCCTCTTCGTGGTTATCTCTATCATGAATCCATTCCCGTCCCTTTTCTGCGCCACCTTGTCGATTTCCGTGCAGCCGTCCGGGAAGTAACCGTGAATGACCGCGTTGATTTTCGCAGGGAACGACTTGAGGGTTATTATGTCAACGCTGCCGACCGGCGCGATGCCGTATGTGAAACCGTCCTCGCTGCCATATTTTATGTTGCCATCATAATTGAAAACTACAGGCTTGTCGTTTTTCGCGAGCTTCACAATGTGGCCAGGTGACGTTAAGACCAGAGATGCGGCATCCGAGGGATGCGTTTCCTTCACATATACTATTAGCTTGTCTTCCGTTTCTGCTATGCGGGTTATCTCTATCGAAAACCCGCCCATCGTAAGATCACCACTAAAAACGCCTATTGCCATCTCCTCGTCAAAATCCGGCATGACTATATTCCTGCCTGCAAAAAGCGCATTCCACAAGGTTTCATCTTTTATAACGTAATTGCCCGGCTCCCTCATGCCGCCCGACGTTACCGTGCTGTAGATGGTTTCAAAATCAACATCTGCCTGGGGCCCGGGATCGTAATAGCTTGTGCACCCGCTTGCAAGCAGTATGCCTATCAGCGCGATTGCCGCCATCTGCGCGTTTCCTTCCATGCTCAGAATATGCCGGAAACATTATTTATATGGCGCAGAAATCAGAGGGTTTTCGCCCTATTTCTTCCTCTCCACAAGATAATCCGCGAAGCTATTCAGTATTTCACGCAGTGCCGCAGGCATATCTTCAGTTATTTTCTTCGCCTTTGTTATAAGAGTTTTCGCCTTCTCCCTTGCGTATTCCATGGAGCCGTATTTCTCCATCAGCACTTTTGCCCACAACACGTCGCGGTCGGTCGTCTTTTCCGGCTCCTTTCCCAGCACTGCAAGGAGCTTTGCCTTTTCCTCGCCCGTGCATCTGGAAAGGCAGTGAACGACCATCATGCTTCTTTTTCCTTCTTTGATGTCCCTGCCTATTTCCCCGCGGCCCTTGCCCTCGCTCATGTCCAAGACGTCGTCCGCTATCTGAAAAGCAGGACCGGCATATTCGCCGTATTTAAGTATTTTTTCTATCAATTTCTGGTCAGCTCCTGTCGCTATGGCGCCGCCCACTGCCGGGACCGTAAGATAATGCGCGGTCTTGCCGGTCACAGTCTTCATGTATTCCTCTTCTGTCGGCTCCGCGCTTTGCCGCATATTCATGTCCATCGCCTGGCCTTCGGCTGTTTTGACAGCCGTGGTGACTATGGCCTCTATCAGGCGGAAAACCGTCTTCTCGTCCATGCCCCGGTTTCGGCACCTTAAAATAAGCTCGTATGTTTTCTGCGACATATAATCCCCGATGTTTATCGCGTGCGGCACCCCGTATCTGACCCAAACCGTAGGCTTGTCCCGACGCATCCGGTCCCCGTCCTCAATGTCGTCGTGCACAAGAAGCCATGCGTGCAGAACCTCGCACGCCGCCGCGAATGGCAGTATTTTATCGCCCTTGCCTCCGAGAGCTTCATAGGTTGCTATTGCCAGAACAGGGCGTATGCGCTTGCCGCCGGTCCCTATATGATACCAGACCGCTTCCTGAAGATTGGCTATGCCATTCTTGGGGAAAACTGCATCAAGCTCCTTGTCAATAAGGCCTGCCTTCTCGGCCATTGCGGTTTCTATGCTCATGCTCTCTATATTCTTTGGGAATTTTTATAAATGCCTTAACTTACTGCTTAATAGTTCGTTGACTCGATCATATCATTCTTATCAATTTCGGGCTTATTCCCAGCCTGTTTCTCAGGCTCCTTACCGAACTCATAAGCGCATTTGCCATCATCTTCTTGATTTTCCCGTCCCATGGGTCGAAGAATGTTGACGTTTGCTTGTCCATTTTGAGCAGAAGAATAAAGTGCGAATAATGATATATGCCGTCAAGGTCATATTTGTCCATATAAACGGCAATAGGCGCCTTTGCAGCCAGCCTCATGACGAGCCTCTTGCTGTTTTTTGCCGGCAAAAGCTTGATGCTCTTTGGTATGTCAAGACGTAAAAGTTCGTCATTGAAAGAAGGAAAATCAGTATACTGCTCTATGCCGACTCCATATTTCTTCGCAACGTAAATAAGCTGCCCTATAGTATAGTCAAGCTTGGTGAAAGTCAGCCCTTCCATGAGTATCTTCGTTTCTTCCGAATCCTTCACCCTCACCCCTCTCATACGCAAGAGTTCCATGAGGCATACCGGCAGGCATGATTCGCAGGTGGATTGAGCTTTCATACAGTTCATCATAACTAATTATAGGTATTATTTTAACTATTAAAACTTTTATTGAATAAGTATATTACTATTATAATATGAGGGTAATTCATGAAAATTAAATGAAGGTATCACTCGCCGATGATCTTGACTATGAATTCTTTGCCACAGTTTTTGTGTGAACTTTTCAGAGTGCCCTAACTCATGGCTCAAAGCTTCAGAAGAATACTTTTTATCATAAGCTAAGAATAACGCTAAATCAAGAACTCTATATACATCTCCGGGTGTAAAATCTGTAGGAATTTCTGCAAAATACGATGACACTTTATCGGTTGCAAAAGTAGAATTTATTGGTCTCCTTTGTATAAAAGGATCTGGGATAGCAAGTGCTTCGGCAAGATCGTATACCTGAGTTTTATAAAAATCTGATAGTATCGCTGCTTCGCCACCAGCTCCAATCACTATTTCTCCCAAAACAACCTCGGTTTTATTTGTAGAGTCTATGGCACAATGTCCAGTTTTATCAGCATACTCTAAAACTAACAGATCCATAAGACGTGTAGCCAATTCTCCGGGGTATATTTTTTTACGATGCGTTAAATTTAGCAAATAATCTGTTATTTCATTTATATGGTTTAATAACGGAATAATATCTTGTTCTATATATTGTATTTTTAATCTTGGATATTTAGATCTTATATATTCAATAAATAATCTAGAATAATTTGTATCTTCTTTACTCCGTCCTCTAAAATTAATTAAACCCAAATTGGTATCACGAATATGTCCACTTTCAACAGCATTCTGCATGGTTTCAGCTACAACAGAACTACAAACGCAAGAATCTATACCCCCGGATAATCCTATGACCGCTCCAAGCGAATTTTCATCATATGTAACAGTTTTTATTGCATTTTCTGTAAAATTATAAATATCAGGAAGCATAGACCTAGCCATATCAATATTTGATAAATATTGAGCAGACCAATTCACATCTTCTATTTTATCGGTCATTCGGTATAGTTTTCTTGCTTCTCTTTCTAGCGACCTCATCATTAACACCAATATTTAAAATTTCTTCAAACGCGGAGTTTACAGCAGACGTTTTAGAGCTTTTCGATAAGAATTTATTCAAATAACTAGGGAGTTTGCAACTTGCGCCTTTTGAATCGAATAGAGTTATTTTCGCTCTTTTGATTTTCAAATTTCTACACCTCGATATCAATAATTTTCACATTATCGAATTTTCCTGTCCTGAGTTTATTCATCGGATAAGTAATTTCATTCGCTAATCTTGTGAACATAAGATTATTCTTATAGAAAGATTTGCCATTAATTTTATTTTCATATAAAATATCAACTAATATTTTTGGTAGATTTTGACCCGCTGCGGTGGCCAAATAAATCCAAGAAGGGAATCTTGGGTTTATTTCAAATAAATAATATTTTTTAGTGACATGATCTCTGACAAATTCTAATTCAAAAGGTCCTATCCAATTGATGCATTCAATTATATGATCGGCTATATTTTTTATTCGATTATTTGTGATCGTGAGACCACTCCAAGTAGTACCCTTAGAATCGATGGCCAATTTTTTCATGATTGTATATCTTTTTATTTTACTTTTGTAATCCGCGACACCTGAAATACAATAGTACTCTCCGAATAAAAATTCTTGTAATATTACGCTTCCTTCTCCACCGCTCCATATATCTCTTATTTTCGAGAAGAAAATAAGCACTTCCGAAGAATCTTTTGCAATATAAGCATCTTTGAGTATACCTTTACAAACCAACGGTAATCCCAAAGTTTTTATTGCAATATCGATTTCGTTTTCTTTAGAAATTAAAAGTGTTTTTGGAATTAAGATGCCGTATTTCCTCAGTTCTGCTAAATAAGGTTTTGAAGCTTGTCTAATAGAATACGAAGAAGGCAACAATAATTTTATTCCTATATTTTCTATTTCTTTTTTATATTTAGCAAAGAAAAAAACATCCTTATCATAACATGGTATCAATATGTCAATTCCTTCTTTATCTTTTATTTTCATTAAGATTTTTTTAAATTCATTAAAATTTTCTGTTTTCAATGAATTAGTAATATAGACCGCGTCAAAATATGACGCAATTATTGCAGATGTTAAATAACTATCGTCAATGCCTATAACTTTATATCCAGCATACTTTAAAGATCTGGCCACGGCAAACCCAGGTTGGGGGCTTTCAACGGTTTTTAATGCAGTGACTGCGACTGAAATGGGTTTCATTTTAATAACTCCCAGTTATCTAACGAGATCACGTCCTCCGGATTTTCTTTTCGTCTAATTAAATCGATGCCTGATTTTTCTATGGCCACAACAGCAGGCCGTGTTCTGATAAATTGAATAGAATGAGATAACTCATATGCGCCACAGGTGCCTATTTTCAAGATATTACCGACCGTGGCTTTTGGAAGATATATGCCAGAATCTATTAGATCGACTTGCATGCATAGGGGGCCATATATGTCAGTAATTATGGGTTTCTCTTTTGAGTCGCTTATAAGTTCTATGGAGTGTTTTCGATAATACGAAGATGGGATTATATTTACGCCTGCATCAATAAATATAGAATGCACATCAAAGATGTTTTTTATCGCTGTTATCGTAGTAAGAAGGCACATTGCATCATCTATTATTGCCCTTCCTGGTTCTATTATCAGGACGATTTCTTTCGACTTTCCCAATTTATCTATTATAATATTGCAGATAGCATGAGCATAATCTTTGATACAAGGAAATTTTGTTTTGCTTTGGTATCCCAATGTCTCAAGACCATTCATTTCTGTACAAAACCCGCCGCCTATATCTAAGTATTTCAAATCTATTTTATCGACATTCTTCAGGTAAAAATCTACTATATGATTCGTAGCCTTTGAATAAAGGGCAACATCCGTTATATTCGTTCCTATATGCGTATGTAAACCTATTATTTTTATGTTATTTAATTTAGAGATGAAATCAACTATTTGCTGTGCTTCGCCATTTTCTAAATTAAATCCAAACTTATTCCAAATTATTTTACTGCCCACATTAATATTAACTCGCAATCCTATTTCGATAGTAATATTAAATTTATTTGCGATTCCTATGATATCTCTAAGTTCAAAAATATTATCAACATTTATTTTGCATCCATATTGAATGATGCTGATTAACTCACATTCTGGTTTATATGGCCCATTGACAATTATTTTTTCTCCAGGGACTTTAATTTTTTTTGCAATTTCAAATTCAAATCCCGGTATTACTTCAGCATATGCACCGACCTTGTGGAGACTGTGACATATAAACGGAAGATAATTTGTTTTGTAAGAATATGCGACAATAGTTGGAAACAACTTATTAAATTCCGTGTTTATTTTCTCAAAATTAGAAACTAATTTTTCTTTATCTAGAACAAATAACGGAGAACCGTATTTTCTTATAAGGCCTTTATCTAATGATTTTTTTCTCATATATCAATTAATAGTTTTTATTAAATATAATTATTGTAAAATTATTTTTTACCAAATGGTTAATTTATTTTTGGCGATTCTATTGAACACCTACTCTGCGATTACCACGCATGGCAAAACTCTGCACGACGTCTATACCTCTATAAATAGAACGTAAATTTTAAAGAACGAAATATAGAGATATTTAAACTTTCATCTTACATAAAATATATGAAATTTCCCACAATAGGGGAAAATTCCACTAAGGATAAAATAATCTCGGTACTTAGTACTGAAAAATTTATTTCCATGCGAAAATTATATAGTATACTTAAAGCTAGGTATTCGCTTTCTATAACATATCACGCGATTTACAAGACGATAAATGAAATGGTTAAAAATAAAATAATAGAAAAACATAATAAATTTTATAACATTAGCCATAATTGGATAATCGAAACAAAAAACTTCATAGAAAAAATAGAAAGAGATGAAACATCTGGAATTCCTCCGGCAGAAAAACTTTTCATGGGGGAATTAAATACTGTGACTTTCAATAGCCAGTTTGATTTTTTCAATTATATGATAGATTTTTTTACTTTATTTGCTCACAATGGCGACAGGAAATTCTATGGATGTTTTTATCATTTATACTGGGCACTATCTTTCGAGGGAGAGAAGTTTGTAAAATTTAAAAAGATGATAAATAGCTTTAAAGTGGGCTATTTATTGTGTAATGGGTCGTCACAAGCGGACAAAATAATTTCAGATTACTATATGAGCTTTAATCCAACTGCAAATATAAAACTTGGAGTAAATTGCACCGAAACCTGTGAAATCTTTGTGTGTGGAAATTATATAGCTCAAGTATTTCTTGAAAATAAGTTTAGACGAAAATTAGACAAAGTCTATACAAACATAGACTTTGAAAATCAGAAGGCCATGAGAAAGTTGATGGAAACACTTTTTTTCACTAAAACAAAAATAACACTTATAGTCACTAAAAATAAAACTTTAGCATCTGAAATAAAGAAAGGTGTTCTGGAATATTTCTAGTTTTGTAATTTTTTCTGTAAATCGTATTCCTTTCTGAATCTTCCAAGCTCCCATGAAATTTTCAGTTCCATCATTTTTTTTCTTAGAATTGAAGGTATTTTTTCATATTTTTTGATGCTTACTTTATCACTCAATATCATTTTTTCATAATCTTCGTTAAGCATCTTTTCAAGGAATATTCTTCTTATTATACTTTCTGAAAGATCCTTGCCGAAAGCATTTCTCCACAGCTCATCGTAGCTGACTTTATTCATTATAGACTTTGCTGCAAGAATGCCGGACCATATTGCATATTTAATACCAAAGCCTCTGGCAGGGTCAAGAAAACCTGCCGATGAGCCAACAACCTTTTTTCCATTTATTTCTGCCGTTTCAGGCATATTACTGTAAGAGTGACCGGACGTGTAGCGAAGCAGTTTTGCATCCTGAAGAATATCTGCCACTATTTTGTTTTCTTTCAGAAATCTGAAAAATAAAGGGGCGAGATTGCATTTCATATCAAATGTGGTAGCGGCTATCGTAACTTCTTTCCTTCCATAAGGTACAAGGTATATGTAACCTTTCGGGCAATAGTCATTGTTCATGAAAAAAAGTATCGTTTCCGGATCTACATCCTTGACCTCGTAAACGCCACCAAACGCCCATATATTATGGAATAAAGGTCCTACAGAAATAATGTCCGCGTCTGTCTTCGTCAAGTCTTCCTTGCTGTTGAAATTTATTTTTACGCCACTATTAAGCGCCTGCTTGTATAGTTGATGGTCTACAGCCTTCTCTTCCTTTCCCCTTTTTAAAGCATAAAATATCGGCATAGAGTTCTCAGATTGAACCGTCATACTTTTACCAGAAGGCGCATATTTCACTATGCTATATATTGGCTTGGTATATTTTAGAGTTATACCTTCCCGTGAGAAAAAATCCAGTTGATCATAATCATGCTCATAGTTTCTGATTGCTTGTATGTCATCAACCACTGTCCCAATAAATTCCGCCTTTTCCTTGATTATAACTTCGTGACCCCCTTTCCTGAGTAGTATCGCAGCACTCAGCCCTGCCAGCCCCGAACCAAGGATCTTTATCATATAACTTACAATGCTTAATAAGGTAAATAAATGTTTGCTAATATACCATTTAAGAGAACTGGAGATATGTTTGTATGAATCTAATAAAATCGTGGATAGAACTATCTTTGCTATTGTCCCTTATACCATATGCAGCATTGTTCTTTATAAGGAGACTTCGCAAATATGTAGCAAAAAACTATAACCTTATTATGATTGATATGGATGGTACGTTTATAAAAACGCATACATTTCAGAAAGCTCTAGAAATGGCTTATGCAAACCAAGGGGATAATATCTATAATGAACTTATATATAGAAGCAAGCAAACAAGAGCGTATACGCAGGATAATATTAGAATGCTCAAAGGACTTGAAGCACTGGTTAATGCAAAGTTTACAAAAAATATGGAAATGAAAGTTGCCAAGATTTCTGAACTATATTTAAATTATGACCTTTTGAAAAGTCTAAAAAAAATTAAGGGCAAAGAAATTATAATAACTACGAAAAGTTCTGATCTTATAGCCAAGTATCTTTCAAAAAAATACGGGCTTTCAGGCGGTTATGGCTCTATTATGAAATATGGACGTAAAGGCAAGATTGTGGGTGCTGAAAGACTTATCACAGATAAGGAACATAAATTCAATAAACTTTTCGTTACAAAACTATCATTGGCCAAATTTCATATGACTAAAAAAGACAAGCGGTTTGACCCGAAAAAAACTGTTATTATAAGCAATGATATCCTTGATATTGAAACAATGAAAAATGTGGGATTAAGCATAATAGTAAAGGAAAACTCCTATGACTTAATCGGCAGACTTTCATACAATTTAAAACTATTTGATATTATGATAGACAATAAATACACACAGATCGAAAATATCTAATTACTTCTTAGGTGAAACCACAAACTCGCATATATCGCCTCCTGTGGCGACGCATTTTATTTCGGTACTGTCAAGATCTGTCTTTACTATGTAACTCATGCCACCAGCGACAAGACCGTTAAAAAGCGTATCTATAGGTTTATTAGTCTTACCAAAATGCTTGGCAACTGTAGAATTTTTCAGAATAAATATGAATGTTTTTTTATCCATGTCGGCCTTTTTTAAGACAGGCACACCCCATCCTGAAAAAGAAACCAAATCTACACCCCATTTTATTGCCTCCATTTGCCTCATTCCGGGAAATTTTTCGGACATTATTTGAAACCATTCATATCCCGCCTTTTTGCAACTGTCATATATAAGTTTTTCATTTTTACTTTCTGTTATGACCTTTAGAATATCTATATAAGTGTCTAATGGCGTAAAACTGTCTCTGTGTCCCATTAACTCTATGCGACCACTATCCACTTTTATTTGCTTGTTCAGAAGCATTTCTGCCAGCATTTTAAACATCAAACTATATCCTCCTTGATAATAAAATAGCAGTTCTTGTTTCCCTGTGACATACACTTAATTTCTTTACATACTACCGCCTTGCCGTTTACTAACTCCAGTAATCCTGCAAGAAATCCGCTCATTTGATAATCTACTGGCGTTTTGTTCTTTCCCCATAAGTCTGCAGTAAGTGAATAAGAAAGTGAAAATTCCGTGTTTTTTTCACTCTGCTTTTCCATTTTTATCTCCCCAAGCCCTAGCAAATTTAATATCTTTAGTGAAAGCTCGAGTATTTCATATCGTGACTTTTTTCCCATATTTTTAGTCAGGTTTGCAAACCAACGCAAAGATGACATTTTACTGGACTCATAAATTATTTGCTCTTTTTTCATATTCTTTAATTCTTTAAGTAAAAGAACATATACATGAGGAGGTATCAGACACAAACTAGTACCCAACAATTTTATTTCTCCTTCTTTCATTTCAAGCTTTTTTAGATTCAGTAACTTGTTGAACAATTCTAACATTCTTATCCCTGAAAATCCTTAACAAT
This sequence comes from Candidatus Aenigmatarchaeota archaeon, assembly GCA_018304585.1. Taxonomy (GTDB): domain Archaea; phylum Aenigmatarchaeota; class Aenigmatarchaeia; order GW2011-AR5; family GW2011-AR5; genus JACQID01. Next base: position 31,434 of record JAGVVY010000005.1, read on the forward strand.
TAATTAAATTGTCCGTTCCTTCTCAATACTCAATCCGCTTTTTCCTATCTTGAGTATGAAAGAATCCTTGCTATGATCCGTCCTACGCATCTTTCTGATAAGCAGGCTTCTTGTCGATACATCGCCTACACCCAGATAATTCAGAACTATAACCCCGTCAACCACGAACTCCTCCACGCCAAAGCGCGAAAGCCCCTTTGAGTCTTCCAGTATTTCAGCGGTCATCAGTATAACTGCGTCTGTTTCTTTCAGTGCCTTGATAAGCTGGTAGAGACGCTTCCTCAGCTCATGCTCGTTCTCGAAGACCATGCCAAAGATCGATGTGGAGTCAAAAACTACGCGCTTTGCCCCGAATTTCTTTACAGACTCCTTGACAACTGTGGTTATGTCGGTTATCTCAAACGGATCCTCGTACTTGATTATGAAGTCGCCCTTATCTATGTATTTCTTGAAGTCCCATCCGAATATTTCGCCGTCGTGGAGGACGTCCTGCGGCAGTTCCTCAAGCGAAAAGAATATGCCTTTCTCGCCTTTCTGCAATCCGTCCCACAGGAATTGCGAGCAGAAAAGCGTTTTTCCCGTGCCCGTCGTTCCTGTGATCAGGTATACGTCTTTTTCAAGGAATCCGCCTTCCATCAGCTTGTCCAGCCCCGGTATGCCCGAAGTGCGCCTTGGGTGCAGGTCTGCGGCCGGCTTGGCCGCATCAGGCATTGCAGAATGCAAAGGCTTCTTTTCTTTCATAGTACCGTTATTATTTAATTATTCTGTAAAAAAAGATTATTGGCGCCTAATCCCACTCATTTCCCACATCATTCAAACGGGCTTCGCACGGCTTTTATGTTTTCGACGTCTGACGGCCAGACGACAAGGGCCTTTCCTACCCTCTTGGACTTCACCAGACCGCGGTTCACAAGGGCCTTGACGTGGTAGCAAAGATGGGCTATCGCCCCATTCCTGCCTTCCTTTGGGAATCCCATCTTCTCGGCTATTTCCGTGACATGGAGCGGCCAGTGCATGGAGATGATGCGGTAAACCGCCTCCGCTTTGATGCGTCTTTTTACCATACGCCCAATATTTTTGTCGCAGACCGGATAAATACCTTTGCCGGTTTGGAGCCCCCGCAGTTCCGCCCGCCAGGCGCGAACGCCCCGTTGCTCCGCCTATTTTTATAATACACTCTAAAATCCCCCAAAAAATTCCCACAAGTGGGATTTTAGAAACTTCCCGAAGCAGTAGTAAATAGATAATTATAATATAAATGCCAGCGCTATAGAAAGCAATAAATACTACCGAGTAGTGGCAATTATACTATGTTCTGGATAATCGGGACCGATAGGAAGCCCAAGCCCGC